>JANYFX010000658.1 GCA_025359585.1 Rhizobacter sp.
GGGCGAGCTGCTGTACCGCGGCTACCCGATCGAGCAACTGGCCGAGAACTGCGATTACCTCGAAACCTGTTACCTGCTGCTCAAGGGCGAGCTGCCCAACGCGACGCAGAAGACCGACTTCACCAAGCTCGTGACGAACCACACCATGGTCAACGAGCAGATGCAGTTCTTCCTACGGGGGTTCCGCCGCGACGCGCACCCGATGGCCATCATGACCGGCCTGGTCGGCGCGCTCTCGGCCTTCTATCACGACAGCACCGACATCCATAACCCGGAGCATCGCGAGATCTCGGCGATCCGCCTGATCGCCAAGATGCCCACGCTGGTGGCCATGGCCTACAAGTACACCGTCGGCCAGCCCTACATCTATCCAAAGAACGACCTGACCTACGCCGGCAACTTCATGCGCATGATGTTCGCCACGCCGTGTGAAGAATACGAACCCAACGACGTGCTGGTGCGCGCGATGGACCGCATCTTCATCCTGCACGCCGACCACGAGCAGAACGCGTCAACCTCGACCGTGCGCCTGTGCGGCTCGTCGGGCACCAACCCGTTCGCAGCCATCGCAGCGGGCGTGGCTTGCTTGTGGGGCCCGGCGCACGGCGGCGCCAATGAGGCCGCGCTGAACATGCTGTCGGACGTGCAGAAGGCCGGTGGCGTCGAGAAGATCGGCGAGTTCATCAAGCAGGTGAAAGACAAGAACTCGAACGTCAAGCTGATGGGCTTCGGGCACCGTGTCTACAAGAACTACGACCCGCGCGCCAAGCTGATGCGCGAAACCTGCCACGAGGTGCTGGACGCGCTCGGCCTGCACAACGACCCGATCTTCAAGCTGGCGATGGCGCTCGAGAAGATCGCCCTCGAAGACGACTACTTCGTCTCGCGCAAGCTCTACCCGAACGTCGACTTCTATTCGGGCATCGTGCAGCGCGCGATCGGCATCCCGGTGCCGCTGTTCACTGCCGTGTTCGCGTTGGCGCGCACCGTAGGCTGGATCGCGCAGCTCAACGAAATGATCGGCGACCCCGAGTACAAGATCGGCCGCCCGCGCCAGCTCTTCAACGGCTCGACCGCGCGCAACGTGACGCCGATCGCCAAGCGCGGCTGAGCCCGGCACGGGCTCCGCGCGGCCGCACCCGTGATGGGTGCGGCTTGCGCCTAAAATCAGCGTTTTGACTGGTGGCTTCCCAAGCCACAGTGACCATGCCACGCACGCTGTACGACAAGATCTGGGACGAACACGTCGTCCACACCGAAGACGACGGCACGGCCGTGCTCTACATCGACCGGCACCTGGTCCATGAGGTCACGAGCCCGCAGGCTTTCGACGGGCTCACGCTCGCGAACCGCAAGGTCTGGCGTCTTTCGGCCAACCTCGCGGTGAGCGATCACAACGTGCCGACCACCGACCGCTCGCACGGCATCACCGATCCGATCTCGCGGCTGCAGGTCGACACGCTCGACGCCAACTGCGACCGGCTCGGCATCACGCAGTTCAAGATGAACGATCGCCGCCAGGGCATCGTGCACGTGATCGGGCCCGAGCAGGGCGCCACGCTGCCGGGCATGACCGTCGTCTGCGGCGACTCGCACACTTCCACCCACGGTGCGTTCGGCGCGTTGGCCCACGGCATCGGCACCAGCGAGGTCGAACACGTGCTTGCGACGCAGACGCTGCTCGCCAAGAAGGCGAAGAACCTGCTGGTGCGGGTCGAGGGCAGGCTGAGCCCGGGCTGCAGCGCGAAAGACGTGGTGCTCGCCATCATCGGCAAGATCGGTACCGCCGGCGGCACCGGCTACACGATCGAGTTCGCTGGTTCGACCATCCGCGCGTTGAGCATGGAAGGGCGCATGACGGTCTGCAACATGGCCATCGAAGCCGGTGCGCGTGCCGGCCTGGTGGGTGTGGACGAGACGACGATCGCCTACGTGAAGGGCCGGCCGTTTTCGCCGGCTGCAGGCCTCGAGTGGGAGCAGGCTGTTCGCTACTGGAGCACCCTGCATTCCGACGCCGGGGCGCACTTCGACCTGGTGGTCGAACTCGACGCCACGCAGATCCGCCCGCAGGTCACCTGGGGCACATCACCCGAGATGGTGCTGTCGATCGACGACCGCGTGCCCGACCCCGACCGCGAGAAGGACGCGAACAAGCGTGGTGCGATCGAGCGTGCGTTGTCGTACATGGCGCTCGAACCGAACAAGCCGATCACCGACATCCTGATCGACAAGGTGTTCATTGGCTCCTGCACCAACTCGCGCATCGAAGACCTGCGCGAAGCCGCGGCCGTGGTGCGACACATCGGCCGCAAGGTGGCTTCGAACGTGAAGCTGGCGATGGTCGTGCCGGGCTCGGGTCTCGTGAAAGAACAGGCCGAGCGCGAAGGGCTCGACAAGGTGTTCAAGGCGGCAGGCTTCGAGTGGCGCGAGCCGGGCTGTTCGATGTGCCTGGCGATGAATGCCGACCGGCTGGAGCCGGGTGAACGCTGCGCGTCCACGAGCAACCGCAACTTCGAAGGCCGTCAAGGGGCAGGCGGCCGCACCCACCTCGTGAGCCCGGCGATGGCCGCGGCTGCTGCGATCGAGGGCCATTTCGTCGACGTGAGCCGCCTCGTCTGACACCTACGAGCCGAAAAAGCCATGACACCTTTTCGCATTCACTCCGGCCTGGTCGCTCCGATGGACCGCGAGAACGTCGACACCGACGCGATCATTCCGAAGCAGTTCCTGAAGTCGATCAAGAAGTCGGGCTTCGGGCCCAACCTTTTCGACGAGTGGCGCTACCTCGACCACGGCGAGCCCGGGCAAGACCCGGCTTCGCGCCGGCCCAACCCCGACTTCGTGCTGAACCAGTCGCGCTACAAGGGTGCGTCGGTGCTGCTGGCGCGCAAGAACTTCGGATGCGGCTCGTCGCGTGAACATGCGCCGTGGGCGCTCGACCAGTTCGGTTTTCGCGCGCTGATCGCACCGAGCTACGCCGACATCTTCTACAACAACTGCTTCAAGAACGGCTTGCTGCCGATCGTGCTGCCCGAGCATGAAGTGGCCAAACTGTTCGATGAAGTCGCGGCTTTCGTGGGCTACGCGCTGACGATCGACTTGGAGCGCCAGGTCGTGATCAAACCCGACGGCGCCTCGCTCGCGTTCGACGTTCAACCATTCCGCAAGTTCTGCCTGCTCGGCGGCTTCGACGACATCGGCCTGACCTTGCGCCATGCCGACAAGATCCGGGCTTTCGAGGCCGAACGCCTGCTCGCCAAACCCTGGCTGGCGCACCGCATCTGAACGATGACTGACGACGCGCCCTACAGCCGCTTCTACGTTTTCCTGGCCCGACGCTGGTGGGCCGCGTTCATCCTGCTCGGTGTGAGCTTCGTACTCGGCGGCTTGGTGACCCTGAACCTGCTGCACACGCTGAGCGCGAACGTCGAGTTCGTATCCTCCTATGGGCTCGACGCGCTGCGCGAAGGCGGCTTTCGCCAATGCGTCGAGATCGTCGTGTCGGGGTATTTCGCGGCTGCCTGCTACGTCGTTTTCAAGCTCTGCGAGAAGGTGCTGGTGGAGCGCCTGTCGAAGAAAAAACAAGGAATTGATTCGTGAAAATTGCGATCCTGCCGGGTGACGGCATCGGCACCGAAATCGTCGCGCAAGCGCTGCGTGTGCTCGGCGTGCTCGACCTGCACTTCGAAACCGAACAGGCGCTCGTCGGTGGCGCGGCCTACGAAGCCCATGGCCACCCGCTGCCCGAATCGACGCTTCGCCTGGCGCAAGCGGCCGACGCCGTGTTGTTCGGTGCCGTCGGCGACTGGAAGTACGACACGCTCGAGCGCGCGCTGCGGCCCGAGCAGGCGATCCTCGGCCTGCGCAAGAGCCTGGGGCTGTTCGCCAACTTCCGCCCGGCCATCTGCTACGAGCAGCTCACGCACGCGTCGAGCCTGAAGCCCGAGCTGGTGGCCGGCCTCGACATCCTGATCATTCGCGAGCTCACCGGCGACATCTACTTCGGCCAGCCGCGTGGCCGCCGCGAATCGCCCGACGGCGCGTTTGCCGGCGCAGAAGAAGCCTTCGACACGATGCGCTATTCGCGCCCCGAGATCGAGCGCATCGCGCACGTCGCGTTCCAGGCTGCGCGCAAGCGCAGCAAGCGGCTCACGAGCGTCGACAAGGCCAACGTGCTCGAAACCTTCCAGTTCTGGAAAGACATCGTCACCGAAGTGCACGCGCAATACCCCGATGTGGCGCTCGACCACATGTACGTCGACAACGCGGCGATGCAGCTGGTGCGCGCGCCGAAGAAGTTCGACGTGATCGTCACCGGCAACATGTTCGGCGACATCCTGTCGGACGAAGCCGCGATGCTCACCGGCTCGATCGGCATGCTGCCTTCGGCCTCGCTCAACGCGGCCGGCAAAGGGCTGTATGAACCCAGCCACGGCAGCGCGCCCGACATCGCCGGCAAGGACCTTGCCAACCCGTTGGCTACAATCTTGTCTGCCGCCATGATGCTTCGATATTCCCTCAGCCAGCCCGCCGCCGCCGATCGCATCGAATCGGCGGTGCAGCAGGTGCTCGCCTCGGGTTTGCGCACACCGGACATCTGGTCCGAAGGCACGAGACAAGTCGGCACCCGCGAGATGGGCGACGCTGTCGTCGCCGCGCTCTCGGGCAACATCACCAAGAAGACGATCAAGGGCTAGCAAGCTCCGGTTCGTCTCGCCCCTGCACCTGGCGAACGAGCCGGGGCAGCAAGAGGTTTCCACAACTTTCTGAAAGGGCGAATGATGAGACTCACAGGTTTGGTTGGATGGCGCGGCATGGTCGGCTCCGTGCTGATGGACCGCATGCAGGCCGAAGGCGACTTCGAGCACATCGAGCCGCTGTTCTTCAGCACCAGCAATGCCGGTGGTCGCGCGCCGGCGATGGCGAAGAACGAGACCAAGCTCTTCGACGCCTACGACATCGAGGCGCTCAAGCGCTGCGAGATCATCGTCACCGCGCAGGGTGGCGACTACACGAGTGACGTGTTCCCGCGCTTGCGCGCCGCTGGCTGGAAAGGCCACTGGATCGACGCGGCCTCGACGCTGCGCATGAAGGACGACGCCGTCATCGTGCTCGACCCGGTCAACATGCCGGTCATCAAGAACGCACTGGCCGCCGGTGGCCGCAACTGGATCGGCGGCAACTGCACTGTGAGCTGCATGCTGATGGGTGTGGGCGCGCTGTACAAGGCCGGGCTCGTCGAATGGATGAGCACGATGACCTACCAGGCGGCGTCGGGCGGTGGCGCCGCGCACATGCGCGAGCTGCTGACGCAGTTCGGCACGCTCAATGCCGAAGTGCGGGCCTTGCTCGACGACCCGAAGAGCGCGATCCTCGAGATCGATCGACTGCTCGCCGCAAAGCAGCGCGGCTTGAGCGAAGCCGAAACCGCGAACTTCGGTGTGCCGCTCGGTGGCAGCCTGATCCCGTGGATCGACAAGGACATGGGCGACGGCGTCAGCAAGGAAGAGTGGAAGGGCGGGGCCGAGACGAACAAGATCCTCGGCCAGGGTGCGGGCTTCGGCGCGCCGGCCGTGCCGGTCGACGGGTTCTGCGTCCGGGTCGGCGCGATGCGCTGCCACAGCCAGGCGATGATGTTCAAGCTGAAGAAGAACGTGCCGATGTCAGACATCGAAGCGCTGATCGCGAACGACAACACGTGGGTCAAGGTGGTGCCGAACACGCGCGAGGCCAGCATGCGCGAGCTGACGCCGGTGGCCGTCACAGGAACGATGTCGATCCCGGTCGGGCGCTTGCGCAAGATGGCCATGGGCCCGGAGTACCTGGGCGCGTTCACCATCGGCGACCAGTTGCTGTGGGGCGCGGCCGAACCCTTGCGCAGAATGCTGCGCATCGTGCTCGAGGCCTGAAATTTGAGCCGGGTGTTTCGAGCCGTTGCCGCATTGCAACATGGGTGTGTGCAAAACTCGCAGATCGTGAAACCGGCGCAATGTCAGCCAATGCATGAGCTTGTCAGCGTATCTCATTGATGCTATTGTGATTTCTGGTAATTCACCGAAAATTTACTTGATTCACGTCATTGACTGTTACGTGATTGCCGGGCTTGTATGGCTGCCCGCTTCGTCCAATTGGGAGACGCCTTGAAAAGAAAATCGACGTTCTCGGGGCGTTTCGCCCTGACCGGGGTGGCAGCTGCCGCGCTTTGCCTTGCTGCTCCGGCCGCTTGGGCTTTGGGCCTGGGCAAGCTGCAAGTGCAGTCTGCGCTGGGTGAATCGCTGCGGGCTGAGATCGACATCACGAGCCTGTCTCCGGAAGAAGCGTCGAATTTGCGCGTCCGGGTTGCGCCGCCCGAGTCGTACAAGGCGGCAGGGGTCGACTACAACCCGATTTTGCCGGGCACGCAGGTGGCGTTGCAACGACGCGCCGACGGTCGCCCTTACCTGCGGATCACGAGCGATCGCGGCGTTCAGGAACCCTTCGTCGATGTGATCCTGGAGATCACCTGGGCGACCGGTCGCCTGGTGCGCGAATACACGCTGCTGCTCGACCCCCCGACTGCCACGGCGCGAGCGCCTGCCGCTGCCGCACCTGCCGTTGCCCCGACGATGTCGGCCGCACCGCCCGAGCCCGCACCGGCACCGGCCCGCACCACCGAGCGCAGGCCGGCGCCGGTACGTGCAGACGCCGAACCGGCAGCGCCGCGTGAGCCCCGGGCGCCGCGCACCGCATCGGCCCCTGCCGCCGCTTCCGGCACCGACGGCGCCGACGAGTACCGCGTGAAGGCTGGCGACTCGCTGTCGAAAATTGCCTCGCGCACGCAGCGCCCGGGCGTGTCGCTCGACCAGATGCTGGTCTCGCTGTACCGCAGTAACCCACAAGCGTTCACTGGCGAGAACATGAACCGGCTGAAGTCCGGCGTCGTGTTGTCGGTGCCGAGTGCCGACAGCGCCAAGGGCACTTCACCATCCGAGGCGCGCCAGGTGATCCAGGCGCAGAGCGCCGACTTCGGTGCTTACCGTCAGCGCCTCGCCGGCGCCGTTCCGGCCGCAAAACCCGAGGGCAGTGCGCGCCAGGCCAGCGGCAAGGTGCAAGCCTCGGTAGAAGACGGCAAACGCGGTGCGACGCCGACACCCGACAAGCTCACGCTGAGCAAGGGTGCCACGCCGGCAGGCACGGCCGCCAGTGCCGAATCCCAGATCTCGAAGGACCGTGAAAAGAAGGCCGCCGACGCGCGCGTCGCCGAGCTCTCGAAAAATGTCGACGAGCTGAAAAAGTTGTCTGGCGCTGCCGCAGCGACCGGGGCGTCCAAGCCTGCCGCCGTGCCCGCACCGACCGTTGTTGCGGCCGCGCCGCCGCCTGCACCGGTGCCCGCGCCCCCGCCGGCGGTCGTCAAAGCGCCCGCGCCGGTGGTCGTCGCGGCACCGGCGTCAGCGCCGGCGCCGGTTGTTCCTGCCCTGCTGCCACCGCTGGTTGCTTCGGCGCCGACCGCCTCCGTGGTCGCGTCCGCGCCTGCGTTGGCAACGCCGCCCGCTTCGGCACCGGTCATCGTTGCACCGCCGGCACCTGTGGCCAGCGCGGTGGTGAGCCCGCCGCCGCCGGCTGCATCGCGTCCGAGCGTGGCGCCAGCACCCGTGGCTGCCGAACCCGGCATGTTCGATTCGTTGATGGACAACCCGATTGCCTTGGGCATCGGCGCTCTGGCCATTGCACTGCTCGGCGGTTTGGGCATCTACCGGTTCGCCAAGCGCGCCAAGAAAGACAGCGGCGAAACATCATTCCTCGAAAGCCGCCTGCAGCCCGATTCGTTCTTCGGCGCCAGCGGTGGTCAGCGCATCGACACGCGCGATGCCGCCGGTGCTTCGTCGTCGATGAGCTATTCGCTCAGCCAGCTCGACGCAATTGGCGACGTGGACCCGGTCGCCGAAGCCGATGTCTACCTGGCTTATGGCCGTGACCTGCAGGCCGAAGAAATTCTCAAAGAGGCCATGCGCAGCAGCCCGGAACGCATGGCGATCCGCACCAAGCTGCTCGAGGTCTACGCGAAGCGCCGCGACACCAAGGGCTTTGAACTTCTGGCGACGCAGCTCTTCGCACTCTCACGCGGTACCGGCGAAGACTGGGCCAAGGCGCAGGAACTCGGTGTGCAGATCGACCCCGAGAACCCGCTGTTCAGGCCGGGCGGCGCCCCGTTGTCGACGATGCACGGCGACAGCGGCGAGATCATCGA
>JANYFX010000223.1 GCA_025359585.1 Rhizobacter sp.
CATCGCCGATGTTCACGAGCCGTGTGAACAACTGCAGCGCGTCGAGGAAACGCGCCCCGGCCTCGCGGCCTTTGCCGGGGGCGCTCTTCACGCCGAAGGTCAGGATGCCCGAGGCCTTGCCCGACAGGTACTTCTTCGCCAACGCATGGTCGGCGTGACTCTCGAGCCCGGCGTAGTTGACCCAGCCGACCTTGGCGTGGCGGCTCAGGTGCCGCGCGATGGCGAGCGTGCTGTCGCTGATGCGCTCGACGCGCAGCGCCAGTGTCTCGATGCCCTGCAGGATCAGCCAGGCATTGAACGGCGAGATCGCCGCGCCGATGTTGCGCAGCGGCACGACCCGCGCGCGGCCGATGTACGCGGCGGGGCCGAAGGCTTCGGTGTAGACCACGCCGTGGTAGCTCACGTCGGGTTCGTTCAGGCGCTTGAAGCGTTCCTTGTGCTGCGCCCAGGGGAACTTGCCCGAGTCGACGATCGCGCCGCCCACGCTGGTGCCGTGGCCGCCGAGGTACTTGGTCAGCGAGTGCACGACGATGTCGGCGCCGTGCTCGATCGGGCGGCTCAGGTAGGGCGTGGGCACCGTGTTGTCGACGATCAGCGGCACGCCGTGCTTGTGAGCGATCGCGGCGATGGCCGCGATGTCGGTCACGTTGCCGGCCGGGTTGCCGAGCGACTCGACGAAGACCGCCTTCGTCTTCGCGTCGATCAGCGGCTCGAACGAAGCCGGGTCGCGGTGGTCGGCGAAGCGGGTCGTGATGCCGTACTGCGGCAGCGTGTGCGCGAGCAGGTTGTAGGTGCCGCCGTAGAGCGCGCTGCTCGAAACGATGTTGTCGCCGGTCTCGGCGATCGTGAGGATCGAGTACGTGACCGCCGCCTGCCCCGAGGCGAGTGCGAGCGCGGCGATGCCCCCTTCGAGCGCGGCCACGCGCTGTTCCAGCACGTCTTGCGTGGGATTCATGATGCGGGTGTAGATGTTGCCCGGCACCTTCAGGTCGAACAGGTCGGCACCGTGCTGCGCGTTGTCGAACGCGTAGGCGACGGTCTGGTACAGCGGCACGGCCACCGCCTTGGTGGTCGGGTCGGGCGAGTAGCCCCCGTGCACCGACACGGTCTCGAAGCGCCAGGATTTCTTGTCGGCTGCGGCTTGGGTCATGAACGTCTCTCGGAGTGATCGGGCTTGCAGGCTAGGCACCGCAATGCATGCCGTGAACTGATCAATCCGCATATCGAAACCTGTTCTTCTTCGTTCACGGCGCGGGCGTGGGCCCGTACCGTCGCGTCTTCCCACAAGGCTCACGCGCTCGGAACCCGAATGAAGATCGTTGCAATCCAGGGCAGCCCGTCTGCCACGTCACGCTCTGCCAGCCTGCTCGCATTGGCGCAAGCACGCCTGCAGGGTGTGGCCAGCAACTCGCACCTGATCGCAGTGCGCGACCTGCCCGCGCAAGCCTTGCTGCACGCGCAGTTCGATCACCCGCTCGTCCGCCAGGCGCTGGCCGAGGTGGCGCAGGCGCAGGTGGTGCTGATCGCCACGCCGATCTACAAGGCCGCCTACAGCGGCGTGCTGAAGTCCTTCCTCGACCTGCTGCCGCAGGACGCGCTGCGTGGCAAGACGGTGCTGCCGCTGGCCACTGGCGGCAGCATCGCGCACCTGCTGGCGCTCGACTACGCGCTCAAGCCGGTGCTCTCGGCGCTCGGTGCGCGCGACATACTCGACCCGGTGTTCGCCACCGACGCGCAGATCGCCAAGCACGAGACGCTCGGCTACACACCGCTGCCCGACGTGGTGGAGCGCGTCGAGGCCGCGCTGCAAATCCTGATCGACCGCGCCGAAGAGTTCGAGCGCAGCGAAACAGCGGCGCGCGAGCGCGACGAGTTGCTCGCGCGGCTGCAGCCCAAGCCGGCCGTTGCGCCCGCCGACCCCAAGACCTGGCCGGCGCGCGATGTGCGCTGGTCCGTTTGAAGCCAGACCTTTTTCATTTCACTCCAGGAGAAACCATGAGCATCACCGCCATCAACGTGCGCAACCAGTTCCGCGGCAAGATCAAGGAAGTCATCGAAGGGCCGGTCGTCTCCGAGATCGACGTCGAAACACCCTCGGGCCAGATCGTCACCTCGGTCATCACCACCCGCTCGATCAAACAACTGGGGCTGGTGGTCGGCAAGGAAGTGATCGCGCTGGTGAAAGCCACCGAGGTCTCGATCGCCACGCTCTGAACGCAGGCCACAGGAGACCGACATGGCCTTCAAGGGCGACCCCGTTCGGCTGCTGGTGATCCCGGGTCTGAACGACAGCGGGCCTGCGCATTGGCAGACCTGGCTGCAAGCGCATCACAGCCGCCACGCCGTGCGCGTGGAGCAAGACGACTGGGCCAGCGCCGACCTGGCGCGCT
>JANYFX010000235.1 GCA_025359585.1 Rhizobacter sp.
CCGGGTGCCGCGAAATCGAGGTCGCCGCCGTTGGCGCCCGAGCCGGTGTCTTTCGAGTTTTTCTTGGCCAGGTCTTCGAAGTTGCCGCCGGCCTTGATCTGCTTGATCAGCGCCACGGCCTCTTCTTCCTTCTCGACCAGAATGTGGCGCGCACGGTACTCGGTGCCGCCCGACTGGGCCTTGAACTTTTCGTACTCGACCTGGATGTCGGCATCGCTCACCTTGCTCTTCTTCGCCTGGTCGGCGAGCAGGGCTTGCATCAGCACGGCCTGGCGGGCCTGCTCCATCTGCTGCTTGTAGTCGGCGGAGCCGGCGAGGCCGCGCTTTTCGGCCTCTTGCGTGAAGATTTCGTCCATCACGATCTTGTCGCGCACGCGCTGGTCGAGGTCGGGCGGCAACTGCTGGTTCTGCGCGGCGGCCTGGGCCTGGATCTGCTTGATGAACGCGTCGACTCGCGCCTTCGGCACGGCCTTGCCGTTGACGATGGCGATGTTCTGCGCCTGGGCTGCGAGGGGCAGGGCCAGCGTGGCGCACAGCAGCAAAATCTGCGATGCGTTGGCGGAAAAACTCTTCTTCATGGGCGAATGCCTTTCAACGAACAAAACGGTGCTGAGGGTTCACGCTGGCGCCGAGCCGTGGGCTGCGATCGGGCGGAATCGGTGGGGGTGAATCAGGATTCGCCCGGGGCGCGGGCGTCGATGGCGAGAGCGTGAATGCCACGCTGCATGAGCAAGTTCAAAGAATCATATACGAGGCGATGCCGAGCCAGACGTGACAAACCATTGAAGCGCTCGCTGACCACGCGCACGCTGAAATGCCGCCCGTCGCGCGCGCCAGCGTGGCTAGCGTGAAGGTGGCTGTCGTCCTGCACGTCGAGCGAGACCGGTTGAAGCGCGGCGCTCAGTTCGGTGTGGATGTCAGCGGCAGACACACTCATGGTGCAGGCCTCATGGCGCTTGGTCGGGTGCGGTCGCACCGTCGGCATCGGGCTTGATGTGGCGGCTCAAATAGAGCCCCTGGGCCAGCATGAACACCAGCATCAGACCCGTCGCACCGAAGGCCTTGAACGTGGCCCAGGTCGAGGTCGAATAACTGTAGGCCACGTAGAGGTTCAGCAGGCCCATCAGGCCGAAGAAGCCGATCCAGGCGAAGTTCAGCCGCTGCCACACGGTCGGCGGCAACTCGAGCTGGTCGCCGATCAACGTCTGCAGCAGGTTCTTGTGAAACAGGGTCTGGCTGACCCAGAAGGCCAGCCCCATGGCCCAGTACAGCACGCTCGGTTTCCACTTGATGAAGGTCGCGTTGTGGAACCAGATCGTGGCGCCACCGAGAACGACCACGAGCACGAAGGTGATCCACAACATCAGGTCGGGTTTCTTGCCACGCGCGAAGATCACGCCGATCTGCAGCAGCGTGGCCACGATCACGACCACGGTGGCGAGCAGCACCGGCGCTTCGTCCATGCCGACCACGCCGCCCGAGACGACCGCGCCGAAATGGTCGGTGGCGAATGCGGCGGCCCAATCCTTGTGGCCATCGGCGTATTTGAAGCTGCCGAAGAACAGCAGCAAAGGCAAAAAGTCGAGCAGCAGCTTCATGAAGGGTCCGTGGCGCGTCAGCAGCCGCGCCGGCTGCCTGCAGGTTATTTCGGGGCGAAGTCTATCGCGGCCGAGTTGATGCAGAAGCGCTCGCCGGTCGGCTCGGGCCCGTCTTCGAAGACATGACCCAGGTGCGAGCCGCAGTTGTTGCAGCGCACTTCGACCCGCACCAGGCCGTGGGTCTTGTCGACGATGCGCTCGACGACTTCGCTGTTGATCGGCTCGAAGTAGCTCGGCCAGCCGCAGCCGGCGTCGAACTTGGTGTCGGACTTGAACAGCGGCGTGCCGCAGCCGACGCAGTTGTAGTTGCCGTCGGTCCAGTGGTCCCAGTACTTGCCGGTGAACGGCCGCTCGGTGGCCGCCTTGCGCGCGACCTCGAACTGCATCGGGTCGAGCTGGGCGCGCCACTCGGCATCGGTTTTCTTGACCTTGTACTCGCTCATGATGAACAGGACACCTCGATCGTTTGCGCCCATTCGGGCGGGAAGCCGGCGTCGCTCGCGGTGGCGCCGGCCGGAGTTTCGTCGAACGGCTGCTGCAGAACTTTCAGCAGCCGGTCCACCTCGGCGAAGTCGCCGGCCTGGGCATTCTGGATCGCCACTTCGGCCAGATGGTTCCGCAGCACGAACTTGGGGTTGACCCGGTTCATGCGCAAGGCCCGCTCGGCGTCGATGCTGGCCTCGCTGCGCAGCCGCCCGGCATAGCGCAGGCTCCAGGCGTCGAAGGCCTCGCGGTCGAGAAACAGGTCACGCAGCGTGTCGTTCGGCGCGCCAGGTGTGCTGTCGAACGCCGCCATGCGGCGGAAGGTGATCGTGAAGTCGGCCTTGTCGGCGGCCATGCGCTTGAGCAGGTCGTCGATCAGCGTCTGGTCATCACTGTGGCCGGGCTGCAAACCCAGCTTGGCCGACCAGCGCTGCAGCATCGTCAGTGCATAGGCTGCCTTGTAGGTTTCGAGCGCGCCGAGCGCGAGGTCGGAGTCGCCGATCAGCGGCAGCAGCGCTTGCGCCAGTGCGTGCAGGTTCCAGAAGCCGACGTTCGGCTGGCGCGCCCAGGCGTAGCGGCCTTGGTGGTCGGAGTGGTTGCAGATGTGGCCGGGGTCGAACGCATCGAGAAAACCGAACGGGCCGTAGTCGATCGTCAGGCCGAGGATCGACATGTTGTCGGTGTTCATCACGCCGTGGCAGAAGCCGACCGATTGCCAGCCGACCATCAGCTCGGCGGTGCGGCGCGTCACCAGCTCCAGCAGTGCGACGACTGGGTGTACGGCATCACGGCACGCCGGGTAGTGGTGCAGG
>JANYFX010000756.1 GCA_025359585.1 Rhizobacter sp.
CACCGCCACCGCGTAGCGTTGGCCGGCTTCATCCGTGGTCGGGCCAGATCAGCACATCGCGTTCAGCCAACGGTTACCAGTCGGCTTTGTCGGCAGAGTCAGCTGCGCCCGACGTCGTCACCAGCAGGCCCAGCGCAGCCAGTTTGTCAGCTTTGTGCTCGCCCTCAGTCACGATCGCCACGTCGCCGGGCCGGGCCGCCAAGTCGTGCAAGCGGTAAAGCGGCTTGCCTTCAGGATGTTCTTCAGACGTGGGCTCGCCCAGCGCGTAGCCGTCGCCGTGCCTCTTCATCGGCCGGATCCACTTCTCCCCCGACTTACCATTCTTCGCCCGAATACGCCAGTACAACGGCTTGCCGTTACGGTCGGTATAGGTGTGCAGGGCTTCGGGGTTGTAGCCGTCGCGAATCGCGCTAGCAGCCAACCGCCGCGCGGCCTCCTTCGGAGTTTCCTGCGTGGTAGTCATCGTGTCACCTCCCACGCGCCCAGCGCCTTCGCCGCGTCGATGAACCGCAGACCATGGCGGAGCATGTGAAAGGCCAGCACGTCGCCGCCCCGCGCCCCGCAAGCCATGCAGCGAAAGGCCCCGGTCTCAAAGAACACCCGCATCGAAGGCTTGGAATCTTTGTGAAAAGGACACAGCGCATCGCGCCAGGCGCCCCTACCCAACAGCTTCACCCCCTCGTCTGCGTAGTAGCTTTCTGGATTGCGCAGGAGGTCGCGACGAAATGCTTCAGTTCTCGGCGTCGCCTCCGCCTTCACCGCTGGAGCGCCCTTCAAGTTTGAAACGACGCTGCGCGCGCCGCCTCGAGCTTGGTCACCAGGGTGCGGATGTCAGCGTCCGTCTTCCCTGCGATACGTGCCGAGTTCAGCGCCTCCACCTCACCGGCCGGAAAGCCGACCGCTCTCGCGCCCAAGCTAATGGGCTTGGGGAACAACCCTTGCGAGATTCGCAGATAGATCGTCGAACGGGAGTGGCCGGTTCGGGCCTCCACTTGTTTGCGCCGCAGTATCGTCAAAGCGGCCTGTATCTGCTGTGCCATATTCGCCTTCGTTCCGTTCCCTGTTACTACGGGAACACAGTAGGCGTCCCCGGCCGTCCCGGGAACACAGAAGAAGTACAACGTCACGACTTGACTAATTGCGGAGAAGCGTCAAGCTTTTTTTTCTTCCTTTTGCAGTCGGGCCTTACGCCCTTCACGCACGCGTCGCTCTATCGATCAGGCGACCTGCTTGAAGCGGCCCAAGATCACCCTCCCGGTGGTCAACAGCTGACCGACGAAGTCGGCCCAGAACTGCAGCATCTCCCGCCTCTGCGACGCATACTCTGCTCGGTTGTACACGCCGCGCACGCCTCCGATGGTGTGGTTCAGAGCCTTTTCGACCACATCCGAAGGCCAGCCGTTTTCGTGCAGCAGCGTTGATGCCGTGCGGCGCAGGTCGTGGACGGTGAAGGCAGGGATGGCTTGGCCTTGCAGGGCCGTCTTCAAGGCCGTGTTGATGGCGTTGTGCGCGAATGGCTTGGTCAGGGTTCCACGCCCCGGCAGGACCAACTCACTACCGCCGGCCAGGGCCTGCAACTCCCTGAACAGCGCGACTGACTGGCGCGACAAGTACACGATGTGCGGCTTGCCGGTCTTGGAGTTTTCGGCCGGAATGTGCCACTCGGCCTGTTCGAAGTTCACACAATCCCAACGAGCCAAGAGCAGTTCGGATTTGCGAACCATCGTCAGCAAGATGAGGTGAAGTCCGATCTTGAATTGACGCCGAATGTTGGACTCGAAAGCGGCCTTCAAGAAGGTTCCTACTTCATCCGGTGACAGTGCCCGCTCGCGTGACTTCGCCTTGTGCACATGCCGCATGGGGAGTGCCAACACGGGGTTCGTGGTCGCCAAGCCGGCTGTCTGCGCGTAGTCGAACAGCCGCTTCAAGACGCCGCGAATCTCACCAGCCGCAGCGTCGAAGCCTTCGTCTTTCTTCTTCCAGATGATCGCGCGCACATCTTCCGTGGTCACATCGCGGACAGCCTTCGAGCCGATGGCGGGAACGATTGACTTGTCGAAGTAGCGGCGCGGGATGCTCACGTCCTTCCGGTCCTTGGCCACGATCTCGCGGAAAAACCGCTCACCGAAGTCTGCCACGCTGGTCAAATCCGCTGCTGCGACTTTCGCGAGCTGCTTCTGCTGCGCAGGCGACAGGCCCAGCGCCACCTGAGTTGCGCGATCATCGCGCTGCCCGCGGGCCAGCTTGAGCGACAGCGCGGGGTAGCGGCCGAGCGTGACGCGCTCCTGTTTGCCGTTGAGCCGATAGCGGTAGTGCCACAGCATCCCGCCCGTGGGGAATACCTCCAACACCAAACCCTTTTCATCCGAAACGGTATAGCGGCTTGCCTTTGGCTTCAGGGCCTTGATGGCGGTGTCGGTCATCGGCATGGTTCAGGTTCCGTGTACACACAAGTCGAGGTGGCGAGTACACCTTTGCATGTGTGCCCGGAGGTGTACATGGTGAACGTCGGCTTTGCTCGGACGTCCGTGTACCTCAGTAGAGCGAAAGTACCATGAAAAACAGTGGCTTACGGGGTACTAAAAGTTCTCTTTGGACATCGTTGGAATTGAGGCTATTTCCCGATACAGAAGCGGCTGAATATCTCGCCGAGCAGATCGTCGGGCGTGAAATCCCCCGTGATCTCGCCGAGTGCGTCGTGCGCCAGGCGCAACTCTTCGGCCAGCAGGTCGAGCGCAGCATCGGCGCGCGCAGCCTGCGCTTCGGCGCGATGCAGGTGCTCGCCGGTGCGGCGCAGCGCCTGCACGTGGCGGGTGCGGGCGATGAACACGCCCTCGGGTTGGTCGTGCCAGCCGGCCAGTTCGAGCAGCTTGCGGCGCAACGTGGCGAGGCCTTCGCCCGTGCGCGCGGAGAGCACCAGCCCCTTGTTGGCAGCAGGCGCTGCGGCCGCATCGGCTTTGTTGAAGACATGCAGCAGGCGGTTCGTTTGCAGCAGCGCTTGCGGCAGCCGGCCTTCAATGCGCGCTTCGCCGGCGTCGTAACCCGGCTCACCCACACGGGTGAGGTCGTGCATGAAGAGCACGGCATCGGCGGCGTCGATCTCGCTCCAGCTGCGGCTGATGCCGATGCGCTCGACTTCGTCGTCGGAGTCGCGCAGCCCGGCGGTATCGATCACATGAACCGGCACACCTTCGATCTGGATCGTTTCGCTGACCTTGTCACGCGTCGTGCCGGCGATCGGCGTGACGATCGCGAGCTCGGCGCCGGCCAGCGCGTTCAACAGCGAGCTCTTGCCGACGTTGGGCTGGCCCGCGATCACGACGGTGATGCCCTCGCGCAGCAGTGCGCCCTGGCGCGCGCGGTCGAGCACCGCCGCCACGCTTTCGGTGATCGTGGTCAAGCGACCGCGGGCGTTGGCCTTCTCGAGAAAGTCGATCTCTTCTTCGGGAAAATCGAGCGTGGCCTCGACCAGCATGCGCAGGTCGATCAGCCGGCTTCGCAAACTGTTGATCTCGAACGAGAAGGCGCCACTGAGCGAGCGCCCCGCCGAGCGCGCGGCCGCTTCGGTGCTGGCTTCGATCAGGTCGCTGACGGCTTCGGCCTGAGCCAGGTCGAGCTTGTCGTTGAGGAACGCACGTTCGGTGAATTCACCGGGCTCGGCCACACGCAGGCCGATACCCGAACCCGCCTCCAGGCAGCGCGCGAGCAGCAGTTGCAGCACGACCGGGCCTCCGTGCGCCTGCAGCTCCAGCACGTCTTCACCGGTGTAGGAATGCGGCGCCGGGAAGTGGATCGCCAGGCCTTGATCGATGGCTCCGCCGGTGCCGTCGGCGAAGGGCAGGTAAGTGGCGCGGCGCGCTTCGAGCGGGCGCGCGCAGAGTGCTTCGATCAGTACCCCGAGGTTGCGCCCCGAGGCGCGCACGATGCCGACCGCTCCGCGCCCGCTGGCCGTGGCAACGGCGACGATCGGGTCTTGGTGGCGTGGCAGCATGGCTCGATTCTCTCGCAGTGCCCCATGAAAAATGCCTCGCGTGCGGCGAGGCATTTTTGCGGCAGAGGTTGCGGAGCGACTACTTGCCGAGCACCCCGAGCCGCTTGTTGATCACGTACTGCTGCGCGATCGACAGGATGTTGTTGGTCAGCCAGTACAGCACCAGGCCCGACGGGAACACGAAGAACATCACCGAGAAGATCAGCGGCATGAACCACATCATTTTGGCCTGCACCGGGTCGGGTGGCGTCGGGTTCAGCCAGGTCTGCAGCAGGCTGGTGAGCGTCATCAATATCGGCAGGATGAAATACGGGTCCTTGGCCGAGAGGTCGGTGATCCAGCCGATCCACGGCGCGCCGCGCATCTCGACCGTCGACAACAGCACCCAGTACAACGAGATGAAAAACGGCATCTGCACGAAGATCGGCAGGCAGCCGCCGAGCGGGTTGATCTTTTCTTCGCGGTAGATACGCATCATTTCCTGCTGCATCTGCTGCGGCTTGTCTTTCAGCCGCTCGCGCATTTCGGTGATCTTGGGGTTGACGGCCTTCATCTTCGCCATCGAGCCGTAGGCCTTGGCGTTGAGCCAGTAGAACGCGATCTTCAGCAGCACGACCAGGCCGACGATCGACCAGCCCCAGTTGCCCAGGAACTTGTGCAACTGCGTGAGCAGCCAGAACAGCGGCTCGGCCAGCATCTTGAAGATGCCGTAGTCCTTCACGAGCTCCAGGCCGGGTGCCAGCGTGGCGAGCTTGGTCTCTTCCTGCGGGCCGACGAACAGGCGCGCGTCGAAGGTCTTGGTGGCGCCAGGCGCCACTTCGCCGAGCGGCACGAACATGCCGACCGAGTAGACGTGCGCGGTGGCGTTTGTGGCCGGGTTGATCACGTCGCGCTTGTCGGTGAAGTATTCGCGCGGTTGCTTCGGGCCGTCGGCCTTGTCGATCAGCCAAGCCGAGGCGAAGTAGTGCTGGACCATCGCGACCCAGCCGTTGTCGGCGTTGACCGAATGGTCGGGCTTGTCTTCGGGAGCCCGTTTTTCGATCGCTTTGAACTCGATCTTGTGAAACTTTGCGACGTCGTCGTAGATGGCCGGGCCGGTGAAGGTCGAATAAACGCTGGACTCTCCCGGAGGCGCGATGCCGTCGCGCACCAGCTGCAGGTACAGCCGAGGCGTGACGGGCGCACTCGACTCGTTGACGATCTCGTTGCGCACATCGATCACGTAGTCGCCACGCTTGAAGGTGTAGGTCTTCACGAGCTTGACGCCGCCAACGACAGGCGACTCGAACTTCACCTGCAGCGCGTTTTCCCCGGCCTTGAGCGTACGCTCGCCCGGCACCAGAGTCATGACGGTGTGGTGATTCGGCAGGCCGGTGCCGCCGGCCGACGGGATCAGGCCGGTCTGGGCCACATACAAACGCTCGGGCGATTCGTCGAGCAAGGCCACGTTGCGCACATCGGCGGCAGGCTTGGCGCCGCCCGAACTGAACAAGGCCACGAGCGGCTCATACCACTGCTTTTCGACATGCTCGGGCTCCTTCAGCAGCTCGACACGACTCAGCGTGCCGCCCTCGCTTCGCAGCGTGGCCTTGACCAGGTCGGTGGTGATCGTCACCTGCTCGGACACGACTGGGGCGGTGGCCGGAACAGCGCCTGGCGCGGTTGTCGCCGGAGCCACGGCACCTGCGGCCTTCGGGAGACCTGCCGGCGCCGAACCCGCAGCGGCCACTTTGGCGGGCGCCGGGCTGAACAAGGACGGCTGCCCGTTGTGCTTGTTCCAGGCGTCCCAGATCAGGAACAAGGACATGGAGAACACCACCCAGAGCAGGGTGCGGCGCATATCGGTCATGGGGAGGTCTTGTCGGTCGAAGGAGAAGGGGTGGCGCCGGAACGTGTTGGCACGCCAGCGGGAAACGTTCGAAACAGCGCCGGCGCCCGTTCGGCAACAGGGTCGTGACCACCCTCGCACCACGGGTGGCAGCGCGCAAGTCGGTGCAATGTCATGTAAACGCCCGCCGCGGCGCCGTGCGTCTCAATGGCTTGCAGCGAATAAGCAGAACAAGTCGGCTCGAAGCGACACGCGCTGCCCAGCCAGGGGCTCAGAAAAAAACGATAGGCGCGCACGAGCGATGTCAGGACTCGCTGGGGCACGGTCATCACAACGGCGTTCATGCGAAAAGGCGGTCCGATTCAACGCGCAGGCACGCGCTGCGCTGCCGCGCTGAGCACCTGTTCGAGTTCTTCGCGAGCGGAATGCTTGAGCCCCTCGGAAGCAGCGCTCGGAAACGTGGCCTTGTCGAAAGGCGCACGCAGGCGAACCACCCACAAGCCGCCCGACAAAGCCTCGCCAGAGGCTCCGACGGCGGCCCGTATCTGCCGCTTCAGCAAGCTGCGCGTGACGGAGCGACGCGCATGGCGCTTGGGCACCACCGCACCCAACCAAACCCCCAATTCGACACAAGGCGCCAAGTCATCCACAGGTACGAACAACAATGGTGCGGCGCCTGTTGATAACTCTTTAACCTCCACCATCGAGCCCTGTTTTGGCAACGGGGTGTGCGGCTGAGTCGGTCGATCCGGCAAATGATGGACGGCAAAATGCGTGCTGCTCGCCC
>JANYFX010000029.1 GCA_025359585.1 Rhizobacter sp.
GGAGGACATCAAGCGTGGCGTGCTGATGGCCGGCGGCTTCCCGGTGGAACTGCCGGCGATGTCGCTCGGCGAGCAGATGATGAAGCCCACCACGATGCTGTACCGCAACTTCCTGGCGATGGAGGTCGAGGAGGTCATCCGCTGCCATCCGGTGGACGGCGTCGTGCTGATGGGCGGCTGCGACAAGACCACGCCCGCGCTGCTGATGGGCGCGGCGAGCTGCGACATCCCGGCCATCGTCGTCACCGGCGGCCCGATGCTGAACGGCAAGCTCGACGGGAAAGACATCGGCTCGGGCACGGTGGTGTGGAAGCTGCACGAAGCGATGAAAGCCGGCGAGATCGACCTGCACAAATTCCTCTCGGCCGAAGCCGGCATGTCGCGCTCGGCCGGCACCTGCAACACGATGGGCACGGCCTCGACGATGGCCTGCATGGCCGAAGCGCTGGGCACCTCGCTGCCGCACAACGCGGCGATTCCCGCCGTCGACGCACGCCGTTATGTGCTGGCGCAGATGTCGGGCATGCGCGCGGTGGCGATGGCGAAGGAAGGGCTCACGCTGTCGAAGATCCTGACGCGCGAGGCCTTCGAGAACGCGATCCGCGTCAACGCCGCGATCGGCGGCTCGACCAACGCGGTGATCCACCTGAAGGCCATCGCCGGGCGCATCGGTGTCGCGCTGGAACTCGAAGACTGGACCCGAATCGGCCGCGGCACGCCCACGCTCGTCGACCTGCAACCTTCGGGCCGATTCCTGATGGAAGAGTTCTATTACGCCGGTGGTTTGCCGGCGGTGCTGCGCCGGCTCGGCGAAAACGGCCTGCTGCCACACCCCGGCGCGCTCACCGTCAACTGCCAGTCGATCTGGGACAACGTGCGCGAAGCGCCGCAGTGCAACGACGAAGTGATCCGCCCGATCGACAAACCATTGATCGCCGACGGTGGCATCTGCATCTTGCGGGGTAACCTCGCGCCGCGCGGCGCGGTGCTCAAGCCTTCGGCCGCGTCGCCCGAGTTGCTGAAGCACCGCGGCCGCGCGGTCGTGTTCGAAGACTTCGACCACTACAAACAGCGCATCGTCGATGAAACACTCGAGGTCGATGCGAGCTCGGTGCTGGTGATGAAAAACTGCGGCCCCAAGGGTTACCCCGGCATGGCCGAGGTCGGCAACATGGGCTTGCCGCCAAAGCTGTTGCGGCAGGGCGTGAAAGACATGGTGCGCATCTCCGATGCGCGCATGAGCGGCACCGCTTACGGCACCGTGGTGCTGCACGTGGCGCCCGAAGCGGCCGACGGTGGGCCGCTCGCGGCGGTGCGTGATGGCGACTGGATCGAGCTCGATTGCCTGCAAGGCCGCTTGCACCTCGACATCAGCGATGCGGAGCTGACGCAGCGCCTGAGCGTTGTCGCGAAGCAGACCGCGCCAGCCCGCAAAGGCGGCTACCAGCGCCTGTACGTCGACCACGTGTTGCAGGCCGACGAAGGCTGCGACTTCGACTTCCTCGTCGGCTGCCGTGGCGCCGACGTGCCGCGCCACTCTCACTGAGGGCTTCGCCATGAACAACAGCTTGCGCAGGCCGCACTACCGCGGCATCTTCCCGGTCGCACCGACCACCTTCACCGAAAGTGGCGAACTCGATCTGGCGAGCCAGAAGCGCTGCATCGACTTCATGATCGACGCCGGCTCCGACGGCATCTGCATCCTCGCCAACTTCTCCGAGCAGTTCGTGCTCTCCGACGATGAACGCGAAGTGTTGACGAAGCTGATCCTCGAGCACGTGGCCGGGCGCGTGCCGGTGATCGTGACGACCACGCACTTCAGCTCGCGCGTGTGCGCCGAACGCAGCCGCCGCGCGCAGGACATGGGCGCGGCGATGCTGATGGTGATGCCGCCGTACCACGGCGCCACCTTCCGCGTGGCCGAGCCGCAGATCTTCGAGTTCTGCGCGCGGCTGTCTGACGCGGTCGATATCCCCATCATGATCCAGGACGCGCCGGCCAGCGGCACGCCGTTGTCGGCTGCGTTCCTGGCGCGGATGGCGCGCGAGATCGAACACGTCGCCTATTTCAAGATCGAAACAGCGGGCGCCGCATCGAAGCTGCGCGAGCTGATCCGCCTGGGCGGCGACGCGATCGAAGGCCCGTGGGACGGTGAAGAAGCGATCACGCTGCTGCCCGACCTGGATGCCGGCGCGACCGGCTCGATGACCGGCGGCGCCTACATGGACGGCCTGCGCCCGATCATCGAAGCGCACCGCAGCGGCGACCGCGAGCTGGCGTAC
>JANYFX010000181.1 GCA_025359585.1 Rhizobacter sp.
GATGAGGCTTTGCAGCTCGGAAACGTTGATGGCGGTCATGGTCGGGGGCTCAAAAGGATTGGACAAAAGAGACGATTCGGTGCGCGGCTTCGAGGCATTCCTCTACTTCGGCGACCAGCGCCAGCCGGATGCGGCCCGCGCCGGGGTTCACGCCATTCGCTTCGCGCGCCAGCAGGCTGCCCGGCAGCACGGTCACATTGTATTGAGCGAGCAGGGCCTGGGCGAAAGCGACGTCGTCGGCCGCGTGTTTCGACACGTCGGCCCACAGGTAGAAGCCGGCGTCGGGCAGGGCGACGTCGAGGGCCTGCGCGAGCACGGGTGTGACCTGCGCGAACTTGGCGCGGTACTTGTCGCGGTTGGCGACCACATGCACTTCATCGTTCCAGGCCGCGATGCTGGCCTGCTGCACGACCGGGTTCATCGCGCTGCCGTGGTAGGTGCGGTAGAGCAGGAACTGCTTCAGGAGGGCCGCGTCGCCGGCCACGAAACCCGAGCGCATGCCGGGCACGTTGGAGCGTTTCGAGAGGCTGGTGAAGGCGATCAGCTTGTGAAAGTCGCGGCCCAGCTTCGTGGCCGCTTCGAGCGAACCCAGCGGTGGCTCGTCGCGGAAGTAGATCTCGGAATAACACTCGTCCGACGCGATCACGAAACCATGCTTGTCGCTCAGCGCGAACAGGCGCTCCCATTCGGCCAGCGGCATCACCGCGCCGGTCGGGTTGCCGGGCGAGCACACGTAGAGCAGTTGCGTGGCGGCCCAGGTGGCTTCGGGCACGCTGTCCCAGTCGGCCGCGAAGTTGCGCTTCGGGTCGCTGTTGACGAAGGCCGTCTGCGCACCGGCGAGCAGCGCCGCGCCTTCGTAGATTTGATAGAACGGGTTCGGGCAGACGACGGTCGCGTTCGGCCGGGTCGGGTCGATCACGGTTTGCGCAAGCGCAAACAAGGCTTCGCGGGAGCCGCTGACCGGCAGTATCTGCGTCGCCGGGTCGACGGCCAGGTCGTAGCGGCGCTGGACCCAGTTGGCTATGGCTTTGCGCAAGGCCGGGTCGCCCGCCGTGGCGGGGTAGCTTGCCAGGCCAGCAAGGTTGTCGGTGATCGACTGCTTGATCAGGTCCGGCGTGGGGTGCTTGGGTTCGCCGATGCCGAGGCTGATCGGTTTGTAGGCCGGGTTCGGTTGGATGTCTTTCGTGAGCGCGCGCAAGCGTTCGAAAGGGTAGGGGTGGAGCTTGGAGAGCAGAGGGTTCATGCGCATCGCCTGTTTTCGTGCGGAGCGTGGAGCGGCAAGGCCGGGGCGGATGGGCGCTCCGGCTTCGATGCAGCGCCGCCGCCTGCGGCGTCGGTGCCCTGCGCTTCTCGCTCCGCGGGGCGGCTGCGATGGCTTCGCATTGCCGCTGAACGCGGCACTGCATAAATCCTTCTCGCCGGTCCGTTGAGTACAACGGACTGCCCCCGCTGCGCTGCGATGCTCGGCGCCGCATAGGCGCCTCCACACCCATCCACCCCGGCCTTGCTGCAACCAGTTTTCGGTCGCGAAGAGAAGAGACAAACGTTGCCGGCAGGGGGGCGGGTGGGTGAGTGGCGGCGCGCCTCTGGTACCCCAGCGAAGCGCCGACGCTCACCCACCCGTCCCCCTGCTTGCACCCAAGGTGACTCCAACAATCTCATCTCAAAGCAACCCGGTAGCCGCGGAATGCTGCGGCAACACCACCACCGCCTCCGGCTGCCAGCCCTTCTTGCGGTGCTCGGCCACCACGTTGGTGTAGATGCCACCGCGCACGTACCACTTGGCCGTGATGCGGACGAAGCGCGGCTTCGTGACGCGCACGATGTCGTCGAGGATCGTGTTCGTCACCTTCTCGTGGAACGCGCCTTCGTTGCGGTAGCTCCAGAAGTACATCTTCAGGCTCTTGAGCTCGATGCAAAGTTGGTCGGCCACCATGTCGATCGTGAAGTGGGCGAAGTCGGGCTGGCCGGTCAGCGGGCAGTTGCAGGTGAACTCGGGAATCTGGAACTGGATCGCGTAGTCGCGTTTCGGGCTCGGGTTCGGAAAGACGTGCAGTTCCTTGCTCGGCGCGGTCGGCGGGTTCACGGGAACGGCACGTTGATGTGCAGCGGTCAATTTCGGGGTGGCGGGCTTGGCCATTTCAGGTTGCTTTCGGTGACGCTTCGAGTGGGTGTCGGGGGGCTTCTGGCCGAGGGCGGATGGTATCATCGGCGCCGCCCGCAAAGCCCAACGCTGGGCGGTTTTCCCAACCGAATCAAGTACTTAGGCGTTACCGGCCTGCCCACTGCTCATGCGCCTGAATTCGATCAAGCTGTCCGGCTTCAAGTCTTTCGCCGAACCCACCAACTTTCAGCTGCCGGGCCAACTGGTCGGCGTGGTCGGGCCCAACGGCTGCGGCAAGTCGAACATCATGGACGCGGTGCGCTGGGTGCTGGGCGAGAGCAAGGCGAGCGAGCTGCGCGGCGAATCGATGCAGGACGTGATCTTCAACGGCTCGGGCAACCGCAAGCCTGCCAGCCGGTCGAGCGTCGAGCTCGTGTTCAGCAACGAAGACGGCC
>JANYFX010000168.1 GCA_025359585.1 Rhizobacter sp.
CTGTCGGTCGCAGTGGCGACGCTTCACGACGACGGCGACACCAGCGCCGTCGAGCCGCAGCGAGTTGGAAACTTGCTTCCATGGATCTCCTTGCATGGGGTCCTTCCTTCGGCTTCTCGGATCTGTGGGCTGACGCCCCATAGCGGCGCGCCGCGTCTCAGCGAATGGCTCTCGGGCCCTCGTGATACCAACACGGCGCTTTGGCTCTGCGATGCAGGTACCGCCGGGAGCGATCCGCTTTTCTCGGTCACGTTCCTCGATCGACTCCCCTCGTCTGCGCTGACCGCGTCGCGTCCGATTCTCGAAGACGAGAACGGCATTCCCGAATGCGTCGCCCAGGTTCGCCTCTACGAGCCAGGAGCTGTCTGCGATCCCGCGCAAGGTCACCGCGATCCGCCGAAAGGGCGTAAGGCGATCGGCGACGACGACTTTGGTCGCTACCAAATCTGCGACATCGATCTCTTCTCGGAGCGAGACACCCCAGGCTGTCGACCCGACGCGGTCTGTCCCAATTGCAAGAGCGGGCTCTGCATCCTCGACGACGAGCCCCCGCAGACGGTGGGTCCGTACCCGATCCCGCTTCGCTTCATCGGAGAAGCGCTCGCCGCTACCAATTCGAGCGTCGTCGCGCAATGCAAGCTCGAGCCTGCTCGCTGAGGTCGGCCTCCTCGAATTCGGCCGAGCTCGGATCATTCAGCGTGAGCATACCTCACGCTCCGAAACCCTCGTGTCGACTTGGGGCCGCCTCGAAAAGAGGGCATCCGATGGACAGACCACGACACTTGCATCATCCTCTCGCCCGATGACGCGTCCACCGACCCAAGGGTCGACCATCGAGCTCTCCGGCTGGGGGCTCTACCCCCGAGGTCGTTGCCACCTCGTTTCGCCCGAGTCGGTAGGCGAGCTCGAACGAGCGCTCGATCGGCGCGGCACCATCGCGCGCGGACTTGGACGTAGCTACGGCGACCCGGCGATCAACTCCGACGGTCAAGTGCTCGGCATGGAGCGGCTCGATCGCTACCTCGGCTTCGACGAGACCGCGGGCATCCTCCGCTGCGAAGGGGGCGTGAGCCTCGCTCGGATCATCGCCGACCTCGCTCCGCGTGGATGGTTCCCGATGATCACGCCGGGAACGAAGTACGTGACGGTGGGTGGCTGCATCGCCAACGACGTCCACGGAAAAGGCCACCACGCGCAAGGCTCGTTCGCGACCTCGGTGCTCGCGATTCGCGTTCTCTGCGCCGACGGCACCACGGTCACCGCGAGCCGGGAAGAGAACAGCGATCTCTTCTGGGCGAGCTTCGGTGGAATGGGCCTCCTCGGAATCGTGGTCGAGGCGACGCTGAAGCTTCGCGCGATCGAGACGACCTTCTACCGACAGAAGGCGATCGTCTTGAACGATCTGAACGAGATGCTCGACGCGTTCGACGAGAACGACTCGGTCTTTCCGTACTCGGTGGCCTACATCGATCCCATCGCGACCGGCGACCGACTCGGGCGCGGTGTGCTCACGGTCGGCGATCACGCTCGTCTCGGCGATCTGCCGGCCGGGCTCGCAAAGCATCCGCTCCGCGTGTCGGGCGGACAGCTGGTGACGGTGCCGTTCGAGCTCCCGTCTCTGACGCTGAACCCGATCACCGCTCGAATCGTCAATGCAACGATCAAGACGGTGCTCGCGCAGGCCGGATCGATCGCGCACTACGAGAAGTTCTTTTATCCGCTCGACGCGGTCGGCCATTGGAACCGTGGCTATGGTCCGCGCGGATTCACCCAATATCAATTCGTCATACCGCTGGTCGACGGGCGTCGCGTGATGCGCCAAATTCTCCAAGCGATCGTGTCGTCGGGCAGCCTGCCTTTCTTGAACATTCTGAAGCGCATGGGCAAAGCCAGCGGTGGACACCTCTCTTTCCCGTTCGAGGGCTATACCTTCGCCATCGATTTTCCGATTCGTTCAGACACTGCTCGGTTGACGAGTCGTCTCGACGCGATGGTCGAAGAGGCGGGGGGGCGCATTTACCTCGGGAAAGACGCGTTCCTCGACGCCGAGACCTTCCGCGTGATGTACCCGCGTCTCGACGAATGGCTTGCCATCAAGCGTCGATACGATTTGAACGATGTATTCGTTTCGGATCAAGCACGCCGCGTCGGCCTCGTCCCTTCGCGCCCGGGTGCCTGACCGAGCGCGATCGTTCAGTTGACAGCCATCTTGCCCAAACACACCCTAACCTAGTGGGCAACAGCACGGGAGTGGCGAGCATGAGCATTAAAGACAAGTTGGTGGCAAGACAGCAGAGCGTTGTTAGTCAGCGCGCGAGCGTCAGAGCAGCAGCAAGTGCCGCGAAATCTTCTTCAGCTTCCTCTTCATTTGCATCAGGCAGATCCGCAAGCTCTAGCGGTGGTTAGGTTGTTAGGCGGTTAACCAATACGCGCCTTAATGAGTCAAAACAAAGCCGGCAATAGCCCTAGCCGTTCAGTAAAGGTGTTGAAAAACTTGCTTTAAACAGCATTTACTGTAAATTTTACAGTATGAACTTTATCCAAAGTCGTTGTCAAATTCATGCAGAAAACCTTGCTGAAATTGCGCAACTATTAGCAACTTTAAATCATTGCTCTCGTAAAGCATTTGCAACTTCTCTCAGAGAAAAAATCATACCAAATGAACTAACAGAGTTATGGTGTGTAAATAACAATGTTTTTAACATCAAAAGTGATGTTGGTAATAAAAACATTACCCTCACTAGCAGCCAAAGAAGCATGGTTTCCAGGAACGCCAAAAACCTAAGAAACACAGCCAACGCCAGATCAAAATATCTGGCAGGACATTATGCCGAGTTAGCCTCAAGTTGTGAAAAGGCCATTATCAAAAAAAACACACAGCTAAAATCATTACAATTGATTTGCGAACACGCTGAAAAATATGATCCATCATTGTCTGAACATTCGTTAAACCAAGCTGCATTAAAACAAAAAATTAAGCAATGCAAAGTTCTACAGCTAGGCTTAAACCAAATGCAGGGTCGGCATCAACGACTTTTAAGCGCACAAAAAAGGTGTGAATCATTATTAGAATCAGGGCTATCCTCAGTCTGTTTTGGTTCAAGTAAGCTAGCCTCTGCGGTGCACAGATTAAACGAAGAAAGCTCTCCTTATAAAAGCGAAGAGTCTTGGCAGAAAGCCTGGCGTGAAGCAAGAAATCAATCTTGGCTATTTGAAGGCAACAAAACGGCTGCAAGCGCTAATCCTAGTGTTAAATGGGATAAAGATAGTAGCACCTTGAAAATTAGGCTCACTGATGATCAAGCCTTAAAACGAATGGTAGCTCTTGCTCAAGAGAATGATCTACCTTTGGACGAACTACTAAGCTCAAGCAAACTTGGTTGTTTACGTATGGTTTGCCGTTACGTTGATATTGGTTTGAACTTCAAAAACCAAGACAAAAGGCTAACTGAGTTCTTAATGGCATTAACGCCAACCAACACAAAGTTAGATAAAGACGGCAACGTTGCCAAAATAACACAACCCTGCGCAAATCCTATTAGCTGGAGAA
>JANYFX010000182.1 GCA_025359585.1 Rhizobacter sp.
ATCAGGTCGCCGACGATCACCGCCTCGCCGCGCCGTGGCACGCGGCCGAGCTCGTGCGCCACCAGGCCGCCGATGCTGTCGAACTCGTCGTGCGGCAGCGTCGTAGTGAAGGCTTCGTTGACGGCCGCGATGTCGACATCGCCCGCCACGCGCTGGCTGCCGTCGGCCAGCGTGTAGATGCCCGATTCGCCGTCCTTGTCGTCGAACTCGTCCTCGATCTCGCCGACGATCTCTTCGAGCACGTCTTCGATCGTGATCAGGCCGGCGGTGCTGCCGCACGACGAGTTCGACAGCATCGGCGGCCTGGTGGCGCACGAGCTCGGCCGCGTGCCACGGCGCGGCGAGGCGGTGATCGTCGGCGACCTGATGTTCTCGGTGATGCTGACGCGCGGCGGCGCGGTGCGCTGGTTCAAGGTGACCCGCGCACCCGAGCCGCTGCCGAGCGGCGACGGCATCTGAGCCGCGTGCGAATGCCTTTCGCGCTGGAGCTGCTGGTTGCGGCGGCGCTCGGTGCGCTGCACAGCCTGCCATTCGTCTGGACGCAGGCCTGGCCGCTTCAATTGCTGATCGTCGCGCTGCTGGCGTGGCGGGTGGCTGCGGCCACACCCTGGCGCGCCGCCGCACTCGGCCTGGCCTTCGGTACCGCCTGGCTGGGGGCCGGCACCTGGTGGTTGTTCATCAGCATGCACCGTTACGGCGGTCTGCCGGCCTGGCTGACGGTGCTGGCGATCGCGCTGTTGTGTGCGGCACTGTCTCTGTACCTGGCTGCCGCGATGGCGGCCTTCGTGCGCTGGCGCAGCGGCCGCGCAGGGCGAGACGCGTTGCTGTTTGCCGCGCTCTGGCTGCTGGCCGAGCTGGCGCGCGGCATCATCTTCACCGGCTTTCCGTGGGTGGCCAGCGGCTATGCGCAGGTCGACGGGCCGCTCGCCACGCTGGCGCCCCTGCTCGGCGTCTACGGACTCGGCAGCGTCGGTGCCGGGCTTGCGGCGTGGGTCGGCGTGAGTGCTCGCGGCGGCTGGGGCCGCGCCACGCTGCCGTTGGCGGGAACGGCCGTCGTGCTGATCGGCTTGTCGTTCGCCGGGCCGGGGCAGTATTCGCAACCCGGCAGCACGCTGCGTGTCACTCTGCTCCAGAGCAACGTGGCGCAGGACGAGAAGTTCGTCACCGAGCTGATCCCCATGGCGCTGGAGTGGGCGCGTGTGCAGTTGCTCGCGGCGAAAGGCGATCTTGTCGTCGCGCCGGAAACGATCATTCCGCTGCTGCCCGAGCAGCTCGACCCGGGGTATTGGGACGGCCTGCTACAGCACTACCAACAGGGCCGGCAGGCGGCCTTAATCGGCTTGCCGCTCGGCAACGAAGTCATCGGCTACACCAACTCCGCCGCCGGCATCTCGGCCGGAACGAAAGCCATGCCCGAAGGCTTTTACCGCTACGACAAACACCACCTCGTGCCCTTCGGCGAGTTCATCCCCGACGGCTTCAAGTGGTTCACGCGGATGATGAACATCCCGCTCGGTGACTTCAACCGCGGCCCGCTCGTCGCCTCGTCGTTCGCCGTTGGGCCGGAGCGTGTTGCCGCGAACATCTGCTACGAAGACCTGTTCGGCGAAGACCTCGCAGCGCGCTTCACCGACGCCGCGAAGGCGCCGACGATCTTCGCCAACATCAGCAACATCGGCTGGTTCGGCGAATCGATCGCGGTCGACCAGCACCTGAACATCTCGCGCATGCGCGCGCTCGAATTCCAGCGCCCGATGCTGCGCGCCACCAACACCGGCGCCACCGTGGTGATCGACCACACGGGCCGGGTGACGCACGCGCTGGCACCGTTCACGCAAGGCGTGCTCGACGCCGAAGTGCAAGGCCGCACGGGGCTGACGCCGTTCGCACGCTGGGCTGCCGTGGCCGGCGTGTGGCCGCTGACCCTGCTGGCGCTCGGCGTGGTCGCCGGCTTCGTCGCCGTCAGCGCCCGGCGCGCACGAGCCGGCCGGGCCGCGCTGCCGTGATCTCGCCGTCGCGCTGTACCAACTGCCCCGCGACCCAGGTGCCGAGGTAGCCGACCCCCTTCTGCAGAAAACGCTTGCCGCCCGCCGGCAGGTCGCGGACCAACGCTGGCACGCCGACGCTCAGGCGCTGCGGATCGATCACGTTCAGGTCGGCGCGCTGGCCGACCGCGATCGTGCCGCGATCCTTGAGCCCGAGATACCGCGCGTTGCGGCTCGTCATCATCTCGACCGCACGTTCCAGCGGCAGCTTGTCGGTGGCGCGGTCACGCACCCAGTGCGTCAGCATGAAGGTCGTGAAACTCGCGTCGCAGACGGTGCCCACATGCGCGCCGGCATCGCTCAGGCCGGCCAGCGCACGCGGGTGTTCGAGCATGCTGCGCACGGCCGAGAGCGAACCGTCGTTGTAGTTGAAGATCGGGAAATAGATGAGCTTGTTGCCATCGCCTTCGGCCAGGTGGTCGTACAGCGCTTCGAGCGCGGTGATGCCGCGCTGCTTCGCGCGCACCAGAAAACTCTGCATCACGTTCGGCTCGTAGTTCAGCTTCGCGTCGAGCGGAAACATGCGCCCGCTGATGAGCTCGATGCGCGCGAGCAGGATGTCGACCAGTGGCGGAATCGCGGTGCCGTCGCCCGCCATCCTGTCCGACTTTTCGCTCAGCACCCGCGCCTTGCGCGCCGGGTCACGCATCGCGGCAGCGCGCTCGGCCAGTGGCAACTGCGCGATCTCCTTGAAGGCCGGAAAACCCATGAACGGGTGAAAGCTCGCTTCCAGCCCGTTGATCACACCGATGCCTCGGGCAGCGGTTTGTAAATAAAGCGGCAGGCCTTTCGACACGGCGATGTCGACGCGCTCGCGGATCGCCTGCCACTGCGCGCCGCCGGGGTCGCGCTGCAGCCAGGTCATCGACAGTGGTCGGCCCGACGCACGCGCCACCGCTTCCACCAGGTCGAACTCGGCATCGAAGCGCTCCGGGCCTTTGAGCACATCGAAGTCGCTGACCATCTGGATCACGCCGTGGCGTAAACCGTCGAACGCACTCGCGATGCCGCACAACTCGGCGCTCGTTGCTTCCGAGGCCGGTGTTTCCTTGCCTTCCGAAGTGCGGTGGTTGTCGCTGCGCCCGCTGCTGAAACCCACTGCGCCGGCCAGCAAGGCTTCGCGCACCAGCGCGCGCATCGCGACGATGTCGTCGACGCCGACGGCCTGCTGCGTGAACGCGCGCTCGCCCATCACCGCCATGCGCACTGGGTCGTGCGGGATCTGCAGCAGGAAGTCGAGGCTGTGCGGCGTGGCACCGAGCGCGTCCATGAACTGCGGGAACGACTCCCAGTTCCAGCGGATGCCTTCTGCGAGCGCCGCGCCGGGAATGTCTTCCACACCTTCCATCAGCTTGATCAGGTCGGCCTCATGACCCTTGCGCACCGGCGCGAAGCCGACACCGCAGTTGCCCATCACGACGGTGGTCACGCCGTGGTGGATGCTGGGCGAGAAGGTCTCGTCCCAAGTCGCCTGCCCGTCGTAGTGGGTGTGGATGTCGACGAAGCCGGGCGTGACCCACGCGCCGTTCGCATCGATGC
>JANYFX010000259.1 GCA_025359585.1 Rhizobacter sp.
GCGCGCGCTGCAGTTCGGTCAGCAGCCCGCCGATGGTGGTGATCTCGTCGCGCAGCCACAGGCGCACGTCGGTCGCGACCTGGTCGTTGCGCGAGCGGCCGGTGTGCAGGCGCTTGCCGGCGTCGCCGACGATGCTGGTCAGGCGCGCTTCGATGTTCAGGTGCACGTCTTCCAGGTCGAGCTTCCACTCGAACGTGCCGGCCTCGATCTCTTGCGTGATCTGCGCCAGGCCGCGCTCGATGGCCACGCGGTCGTCGGCCGAAACGATGTTCTGCGCCGCCAGCATCTCGGCGTGGGCCAGGCTGCCGCGGATGTCGGCACGCCACAGGCGCTGGTCGAAACCGACGCTCGCGGTGTAGCGTTTCACCAGGTCGCTCATCGGCTCGGAGAAAAGCGCGGACCAGGCTTGGGACTTCTTGTCGAGTTGGTTGGCAGACATGGCGTGTGATTTGCGGCACGGCGGCCTCTGTGCAGGCGTGCCGGAGTTGGGGACAATGCGCGACCAATGAGCAGCGCTCGCGGCCCGGGTCGCGAGCGTTGTCGATTCTATAGAGGCCACCTCCGCCACCCTGCCACCGCCGATGCCGAACCGCCCCTCGCCCGCCACCGCCGAAGCCCCGAGCAGCCGCCCCGGCCGCGCGGGCGCTTTGCCGTCGCGCCCGGCCGAAGCACGCTCCACCGGTTTCGGCAGCACGGTGTTCGACGCCATCGGCCCGGCCGAGCCGCTGCGCGCTGGCGCGCTTTCGGTCTTCGATGTGTGCCATGCGGGTGTGGTGTTGCGCGCCTTGTTGTTCGTGCACGCGGTGGTGGCGGTTGGCCTGCTCTTCAACGCCACCAACGCGCGCGACTGGCTTGCGCTCGTGGCCAGCGGTTCGAGCGCAGCCTTGCCCGGCGTGCTCTTGTGGCTGCTGGTCGCCTGCGGCTTGAACCGCCCCCTCGGTGCGATGCCGCTGGCGGCACAGTGGCTGTTCGCCGTGGCGCTCGGCGCGGTCGGTGGGGTGGTCGGCTCGGCCCCGGCCTGGCTGCTGGGTGGCGACGCTCTCGGCCCCACGCCCTGGGCGGCGCTGGCGCTCAGCGGCGCCGGCCTGGCGGCGGTGATGTTCCAGTGGCTGCGCATGCGCTCGCAGGCGATGTTGCCGGCCGACACCACCGCGCGGCTGGCCGAGCTGCAGTCGCGCATCCGCCCGCACTTTTTGTTCAACACCCTCAACACCGCGCTGACCTTGGTGCGGCTCGACCCGGCGCGTGCCGAAGGCGTACTCGAAGACTTGGCCGAGTTGTTCCGCGTGGCCATCACCGACAGCGGCGAGTCGGTCACGCTGGCCGAAGAAGTGGAGCTGGCCAAACGGTACATCGCGATCGAGCAGATCCGCTTCGGCAGCCGTTTGCAGGTCACGTGGGAGCTCGACGCCGAGGCCGGTGCCGCGCGCGTGCCGCCGCTGCTGCTGCAGCCGCTGGTCGAGAACGCGGTGCGCCACGGCGTGGAGCCTTCCGACGTGGGCGGTGTGATCCGCGTGCGCACGCGGGTCAAGCTCGGGCGCGCGCTGGTGTCCATCGTCAACAGCGTGCCCGACACGCCTTCGCGCCCCGGCAACGGCATGGCGCTGCGCAACGTGCGCGAGCGTCTGCGGCTGATGCACGACGTGGCGGCGCAGTTCGAAACACGCCGCGAAGGCGATGTGTTCCGGGTGCAGATCGTGGTGCCGCTGTGAGCCCGCCGGGCCGCCCCAAGGGCGAACGCTCCGCAGTGCAGAGCACGGAGGTTTCCTGATGCCCGCGCCGGCGAACGCGTTGCGCGTGCTGATCGTCGACGACGAAGAGCTCGCGCGTTTGCGCTTGCGCGGCCTGGTGGGCGACTGCATCGAGCCGCAGGCCACGGTCGTCGGCGAAGCGGCGAACGCGGCGCAGGCGCTGTCGTGGCTCGTCACGCAGCGTTGCGATGTGATGCTGCTGGATGTGCAGATGCCGGGGCGCGACGGCACGCAGCTCGCAGCCGAGCTGCGGCAACAGGCGAACGCGGGCTTGCCGACACCGGCGGTCGTGTTCGTCACCGCGCACGCCGAACACGCGTTGCGTGCCTTCGATCTCGACGCGGTCGACTACCTCACCAAACCCGTCAAGCGCGACCGGCTGCACGCCGCCTTGCAGCGGGTGGCGCAGCGCCTGGCGCAGCGGCTCGCACTGCCGCAGCCAAGCCGGGCGAACGAGGCCGATGACGTGCCCTGCATCGTCGTCAGCGACCGCGGCCGCGTGGTGCGCGTGCCGCTCGCCGACGTGCTGTATTTCAAGGCCGAGCTCAAGTACGTGACGCTGCGCACTGCGGAACACAACTACGTGCTCGACGAGCCGCTGTCCGACCTGGAAGAGCGGCTCGGCAACCGTTTTCTTCGTGTGCACCGCAACGCGCTGGTGGCGCGTCGCGCCGTGCGTGCGCTCGAACGGCGCGTGATCGCCAGCGAAGGCGACGAAGAAGGCGGCGAAGGCTGGGCCGTGTGCATGGCGCCGGTGGACGAATGGCTCGCGGTGTCGCGCCGGCAGGTGGCCGCGGTGCGCGAGGCGATCGTCGCGGCGGGGCAGTGAGGCGATTCCACGGAGTGCGGGCCAAGGGGTCTGCGCCCCCCTAAAACGGTCTATGGACGGGCTCCGACCCGCGGCGTAGCCTGCGACGCGCGTGCCCCAAAGAGCCGCGTGTTCCACACCGCCCACATGGAGACCACCATGGCCCAACCCGTCCACTTCTGCACCGACCGCGTGCTGCCCGGCAACCAGATGCGCTTTCAATCGACCGTGCGGCGCGCCGGCAGCACGCGCGCGATCATGCCGATCGGCAAACTCTGGATGAACGGCAGCACACTGCGCGTGAAGTTTCTCGGCGGCACACCGGCGCAGCAAGCGAAGGCGAAGGAACAGGCCCAGTGGTGGACGGCGTTCGCGAACCTGACTTTCGACTTCAACAACGCGGCCGATGCCGAGATCCGCATCTCCTTCGACCCCACCGACGGCGCCTGGTCGTACATCGGCACCGACAACCGCGGCATCCCGACGAACCAGGCCACGATGAACCTCGGCTTCATGGATGGCGGCACCGCGGGCCACGAGTTCGGCCACGCGATCGGCATGGCGCACGAACACCAGAACCCGGCCGGCGGCATCGAGTGGGTCGAGGCGACCGTGATCCAGAGCCTCTCGGGCCCGCCCAACAACTGGGACGCAGCGACGATCCGCCACAACGTGCTCGAGAAATACCGCGTCGACCAGATCCAGGGCACGAAATTCGACCCCGATTCGATCATGCTGTATTTCTTCCCCGGCAACTGGGTCAAGAGCGGTGTCGGCACGCACGCGAACGATGTGCTCTCAGCCACCGACAAGGCCTACATCGCCAGCGCACAGGCCTACCCCAAGACCGCACCGACGGTGGTCGACGCGACCGAACTGAAGGTCAACGCGTCGCGCCGCACGCCGGCCTCGATCGGCAAGCCCGGCGAAGAAGACCTGTTCAAGTTCACGGTCACCACCGGGGGCAGCCATGTCATCGACACCAAGGGCTCGACCGACGTGGTGATGCGCCTGTTCGGCCCGAACAGCCCCACCAACGTGATCGCCGAAGACGACGACAGCGGTGAGGGCAGCAACGCCCGCATCGCCGCCAGCCTGGTGCCGGGCCTGTACTACGCGCAGGTGCGGCACTACAACCGCGCGGGTGGCAAGGGCGACTACACGGTCCGCGTGCGGCGGCTTTGAATCAGCCGGTGTTGCGCAGACCCGCGGCCACGCCGTTGATCGAGATGTGGATGCCACGCTGCACTTTCGCGTTGCCGGGGTCGCCTTCGGTGCGGTGGCGGTAGCGGCGCATCAGCTCGACCTGCAGGTGGTTGAGCGGGTCGAGGTACGGAAAGCGGTGTTCGATCGAGCGGGCAAGTGAAGGGTTGGATGCGAGGCGCTGTTTCTCGCCGGTGATCAGCTCCAGCGCGTCACTCGTGCGCTGCCACTCGGCGCGGATCAGGCCGAAGATGCGCTTGCCGAGCTTCTTGTCTTCGACCAGTTCCACGTAACGCGCCGCGATCGCCAGGTCGCTCTTGGCGATCACCATGTCGAGGTTCGACAGCAGCGTGCCGAAGAACGGCCATTGTTTGTGCATGCGCTGCAGCAAGGCCTGGCGCTCCTTGCGCTGCTTCGGTTCCTTGCCCAGATATGCCTCGATCGCCGAACCGAACCCGCACCAGCCCGGCAGGCCGACGCGGCACTGGCCCCAGCTGAAACTCCAGGGGATCGCGCGCAGGTCTTCGATCGCGCGCGTGGCCTTGCGTGAGGCCGGGCGCGAGCCGATGTTGAGCTCGGCGATC
>JANYFX010000261.1 GCA_025359585.1 Rhizobacter sp.
CTCACGCAGTTGGTCGGCGCCAGCGGCATCCGCCGCCAGGAAGTGCGCGAATTCATCGACATGCTCGTCGCCCGGGGCGTACTCTCGCAGCGTGATTCGATGTTGCCGGACTCCTTGTTCGGTTCCTTGCGGCCGCTCGGCGGCTGGCTGCGCCGCGCCCTGTCGAGCCCCCCCGATCGCCGCTGAGTCCCGGCATTCGCCGGGCGCGGCAACGGCCCGCCCCCTGGTCCGCCGATTTCTCGTTGCCCGTCCGGCACTCCGCGTTGCCTGGCCTTGGCTTGAATGTTGCTCGCCCCGGTGCATGTCTTCGGTCCAGGACCTGCGCCTCGTCATCATCGCCCCCGATTCGCTCGGTACCGACCCATCGGATCCCGACGCTGAGTCGGAGGCTTTGCGCTCGCGCAGCCTGCGCATCGGCCTGCTGCAGAACGGCTGCAACATCGTCGCCGTCTTGCCGGCCGATGTGTTCCTGCCCGAGCGGCTGGCGCAGATCGCGCCCGACATGATCATCGTCGACGCCGAAAGCCAGGCGCGCGACACGCTCGAACACGTGGTCATGGCCACGCGTGACGCGCGCCGGCCGATCGTGCTGTTCACCGAAGACAACGACACCAGCCACGTGCGCGACGCCATCGCAGCCGGTGTCACGGCCTATGTTGTCGCCGGCATGGCGCCCGAACGCGTGCGCCCCGTGCTCGACGTGGCCCTCGCCCGCTTCCAGCACGAAGAAGGCCTGCGCAGAGAGCTCGCCGATGCACGCAGCCAGCTCTCCGAACGCAAGACCATCGACCGCGCCAAGGGCGTTCTGATGAACCGCCACGGCATGAGCGAAGAAGAGGCGTATTCGCGGCTGCGCAAGACCGCGATGGACAAGGGCCTGAAGCTGGCCGACGTGGCCCAACGCATCATCGACGTGTCCGACCTGCTGGCTTGAGCGATGCACACGATCGGTGCGAACCTGCGCTCGTGCGGCGCATTTCCGCTGGCACGCGCATTGCGTAAGTGAAGTCGAGAGGCCAACGGCGGTCTCTTGAATGAATTCGCCGCACCAGCGCTGGTGCGGCATCTTCAGGACGACGGCGTCCCCACCGATCGCGGCTTCACGGCCCGAGACGTGCGGATGCCGTTTTTGTTTTCCGAACCTCGAAATCAGCACCAGCCATGACACACGCTTCCACACGAAAGATCAGCATGAGCAGACGAAACCTGATCAAGGGTGCCGCCGCCGCGAGCGCCGCCGGCCTCGTTCCGGGGCTGCAAGCGGCGGTCTACGCCCAGGGTTCCGACAAGCCGGAGAAAGAAGAAGTCCGCATCGGCTTCATCCCGCTGACCGACTGCGCCTCGGTCGTGATGGCCTCGGTGCTCGGCTTCGACAAGAAGTACGGCGTGAAGATCGTGCCGACCAAGGAAGCCTCGTGGGCCGGCGTGCGCGACAAGCTCGTCAACGGCGAGCTCGACATGGCGCACGTGCTCTACGGCTTGGTCTACGGCGTGCACCTCGGCATCGGCGGCCCGAAGAAAGACATGGCCGTGTTGATGACACTCAACAACAACGGCCAGGCCATCACGCTGTCGAAAAAGCTTTCCGACAAGGGCGCCGTCGACGGCCCGAGCCTGGCCAAGCTGATGGCCGCCGACAAGCGCGAGTACACCTTCGCGCAGACCTTCCCGACCGGCACCCACGCGATGTGGCTGTACTACTGGATGGCTTCGGCAGGCATCAACCCGATCAAGGACGCCAAAGTCATCACCGTGCCGCCGCCGCAGATGGTGGCCAACATGCGCGTCGGCAACATGGACGGCTACTGCGTCGGCGAGCCCTGGGGCCACCGTGCCATTGCCGACGGCATCGGCATCACCGCCGTGACCACGCAGGACATCTGGAAAGACCACCCCGAAAAGGTGCTCGGCACCACCGGCGACTTCGTCAAGAAGTACCCCAACACGGCGCGGGCCACGATCATGGCCGTGCTCGAAGCCGGCCGATGGATCGATGCCGGCCTGCAGAACAAGATGAAGATGGCCGACACCATCGCCGACAAAAGCTATGTGAACACCGGCGTCGAGGCCATCAACCAGCGCATCCTCGGTCGCTACCAGAACGGCCTGGGCAAGACCTGGGACGACCCGAACCACATGAAGTTCTTCAACGACGGCGCGGTGACATTCC
>JANYFX010000290.1 GCA_025359585.1 Rhizobacter sp.
CTGGTGACCAACGCGGGCTCGAACAGCAAGTTCCTCGGCGTGCTCGACTTCGACGTGCGCGGCGGTCGTGTGCAGGACTTCCGCTACACCTTGATGCCGGTGTTCTCGAACCTGCTGCCGGCCGACCGTGAGATGCAGGCGCATATCGACAAGGTGCGCGCGCCCTACCAGGCCCGGCTCGACGAGACGCTGGCCGTCAGCGAAGGCCTGCTGTACCGGCGCGGCAACTTCAATGGCACCTGGGACCAGCTGATCCTCGATGCCCTGATGGACGTGAAGGGCGCAGAGATCGCGTTCTCGCCCGGCTTCCGCTGGGGCACGACGCTGTTGCCGGGCCAGCCGATCACGCGCGAGCTGATGATGGACCAACTCGCGATCACCTACCCGCACACCACCTTGACCGAGATGAGCGGCGAGACCCTCAAGACCATCCTCGAAGACGTGGCCGACAACCTGTTCAACCCCGACCCGTACTACCAGCAAGGCGGCGACATGGTGCGCGTCGGTGGCCTTCGCTACACGTGCACGCCGGGCGCGAAAGCCGGCGGGCGGATCTCGAACATGAGCCTGAACGGCAAGCCGATCGAAGCCGACAAGACCTACAAGGTCGGCGGCTGGGCGCCGGTGGCCGAAGGCGCGAACGGAGAGCCGATCTGGAACGTCGTCGAGACCTGGCTGCGTGACCAGAAGGTGGTCAAGCCGCGCACGCTGAACCAGCCCACGCTCGTCGGCGTCGATCGCAACCCGGGCATGGCCACGCTCTGACGCGCGCGCCCGCCGCACTCGAGCCTCGGCTCGCTGCGGCCTCTCCCCAGTTTGCCGGATGTCGCGGGCCGGCGCGCCGACGTACATTGTTTTGGCCCCTTGATGCAGCACCCGAACCGGGAGACGGCCATGAGCAGCGTCCGCATCGCGACCTTCAATGTCGAGAACCTCTTCACCCGGCCGCGGGCCATGAAAGACGGCATGGGCCAGGCCGGGCAAGACGCCATCGACCACCAGGCCGAGCTGAACCGGATCGTCACCAAGCCGGTCTACAGCCCGGCCGACAAGGCCCGCCTGATCGAGGTCGACAAGGTGTATGGCTTCAGCGTGCTGAACACGCCGGCCAATGCGCTGGTGCTGCTGAACAAAATCCGCGGGCAGCTGTATTCGCGTTCGCAGGCAGGGGTCGTGACGGTCGTCGCCGCAGGGCGCAGCGCCTGGACCGGCTGGTTCACCCTGCGCAGCGACGACGTGGCCTGGGCGGCCACCTACAACACCGGCCGGGTGATGGCCGAGGTCGAGGCCGACATCCAGATCTGCGTCGAGGTGGAGAACCGCCCCACGTTGCTGCGCTTCAACGAGCAGGTGCTGGCGGCCAAGTTCAACAAGGCGTTCCCGCACGTGATGGTGATCGACGGCAACGACGAGCGTGGCATCGATGTCGGCATCATGAGCCGCTACCCGATTCGGGCGATCAAGAGCCACGTCGACGACCTCAACGCCAACGGCGAGCGCACGTTTTCGAGAGACTGCCCCGAGTACCTGATCGAGCTGCCCAGCGGCCGCAAGATCACGATCCTGCCGAACCACTTCAAGTCCAAACGCGGCGGCAACACCCCGGCCATGCAGGCGCGCAGAAAGGCGCAGGCCGACCGGGCCCACGCGATCGCCAAAGACGCCTCGGCACAAACCCAGTGGGTGCTGATCGCGGGCGACCTGAACGACACACCCGACACCCCGGCGTTCGCCTCGCTCTGGCAAGACGGCTTTGTCGACGTGAGCGACGACGCGTCCTACCCCACTGACCGGCCCGGCACCTTCGACACCGGTACCGCGGCCAACAAGATCGACTACCTGATCATGTCGCCGAAGCTGCGAACCCGGCTCACGGCCGCCGGCATCGAGCGGCGCGGCTCGTACCACCCACGCAGCTGGAAACCCTTCGACACCGTGAAGAAAAAGGCCGACGAGGCCTCCGACCACCACCTCGTCTGGGCCGACTTTTCGCTGTAGCGGGACGTGTTGCGCGCTGCAAGCGGCGGCGCTGCCCTGATCAGGCGAACCACTTCTTCACATCCACCGTCGAGCGCCGGCCCACGCCCTCGAAGTGTTCGGCCGCCCACTCGGTGGCACGTTGCCGCCCCTGCCCGCGCAGCAGTTCGAGAAACGGTGCGTGCGCGAGCAGCTTGGTTTCGCTGCGCTGCAGGCTCGCGACCCGGCTCGAGTCGATCATGTGAAAGCGCAGCTTCTGCAAGCGCCGCTCGAGCCGCCCCATCGTCATAAAACCCGGGCTCGAAAATTCGGCCGCGTGCACGAACATGCGCATCTCGCGCATGAAGTTGGCGCTGAACGCCAGCTCGACGATGCGCGCTTCGATCTCGGCCACGCTGCGCGGCGTGCCTGCGCGTTCGAGCGGGCTCAGCAGCACGAGCAACACGTCGCGCGAATCGCAGTCGTAGAACAGCGGGAAGACGGCCGGGTTGGCCGAGTAGCCGCCGTCCCAGTACGGCTCGCCGTCGATCTCGATCGCGTGGTGGATCGTCGGCAGGCAGGCCGACGCGAGCAGCACCTCGACACTCAATTCGCTTTCGCGAAACACGCGCAGCTTGCCGGTGTTCACCTGCGTGGCCCCCACGAAAAGCTTGAACGGGCTGGCTCGACGAAGGTGTTCAAAGTCGACCTGCCGAACGAGCAAGTCGCGCAGCGGGTTCAGGTCCATCGGGTTGAGCTGCGAGGGCGAGAAGTAGCCGGCCCAGTTCGCGAGCAGCTTGGCCGCCGGCGACAGGCTGATCGTGTCGCCCTCGCCCTGCGTGAGCAAGCCCGAAGGCATTTGTTTGCCGACGGCCGACCAGAAGTCGGCCAGCCCCTGGCGTGCGCCGTCGCGCCCGCCCTTGATCCAGCCATCGGCCAGCACCACCGCGTTCATCGCACCGGCGCTGCTGCCGCTCAGGCCTTCGAACCCGATGCGCGGGTCGGCCAGCAAGGCGTCGAGCACGCCCCAGGTGAACGCGCCGTGGGCGCCGCCGCCCTGCAACGCGAGGTTGAGTCTGGGTGCGCTCAGGCGCGTGCCGAACAAACGCTTGACAAGCGTCAGCGGGCTCGCGGCGGACGGGGGATTCAGGGTTCCGCTGGCGATCAACTCAACTCCTTCGCAGCGGCGGCTTGCCTTGCGTGCAGCGGCGCAGTATAGGGTTTTCACTAGGCAACAAATCAGCACCTGGAAAGCGGTCAATCGCGCTCGATCGAACGGTAAGTTGTGAGGCCGGCCCAACGACCAAGCAGACAGCACTGAGGAGATTCGATGGCATGCACTGAAGGTCTCCCCGAAGACGCGAAGCCCGCCTGGCGGGCGCGCCGCAACTGGCTGCTGGGCCTGACCCGCGCAATGCTGCTCACACTGCCGCAGCGGCTCGTCGCGCAGACCGACGACGCGCAACCCGTGATGCAGACGCTGACCGTCGGCGGCGGGCAGCTCGATCTGCAGTTCGCGCCGGGCTTCGATGCACGCTTGCGCACCGAGGCCATCGCGTGGACCCGGCGATCGGCCGACGCCGTGGTGGGCTACTTCGGGCGCTTCCCCGTGGCGCGGGTCCAGCTGTTGATGGCGCCCACCGAAGGTTCAGGCGTGCGCGGTGGCGTGACCTACGGCGAGCCTGAATTGCTGGTGCGCGTGCGGGTCGGCCGCGACACCACGAGGGCGCAGTTTCTCGACGACTGGATCATGGTGCACGAGATGATTCACCTGGCGATCCCGCGTATTCCGCGGTCGCAGAACTGGCTGCACGAAGGCCTCGCCACTTACGTCGAAAGTGTCGCGCGCGGCCGGGCCGGGCTGGTCGCCCCCGCCACCGTGTGGCGCGAGTGGGCCAAGGCCATGCCACAAGGCCAGCCGCAAGCGGGCGACGCCGGGCTCGACCACACCCCGACCTGGGGCCGCACCTATTGGGGCGGTGCGATGTTCTGCCTGTTCGCCGATGTGCAGATGCTGACCCGCAGCGCGCGCCGTGCCGGCCTGCAGCAGGCGCTGCAAGGCGTGCTCGCTGCCGGCGGCGACTACGGCGTGTCGTGGCCGGTCGATCGCATTCTGGCAACTGCCGATGCGGCCGTGGGCCAGACCACGTTGACCGAGCTGTACCAGCGCTTGAAAGACTCGCCCGAACCGGCCGCGCTCGACGCGCTGTGGCGCGATCTGGGCGTGGCCGGCAACACGCTGAACGACAACGCACCGCTGGCGGCGGTGCGGCGCGCGATCCTGTCGTGAACCGCTTCAGCCCGCGGCGGCGGGTGGGATCACGACGGCGCTGAGCACACCATCTTCCAGCCATTGGCGCAGGCCACCGCCGATGTGGTTCGTGCAGTCTTCTTCAGCCTCTGCCTGCGCTTGCTCGCAGGCCGTGGCGAAGCCGACGCCGCCTTGCATGGCGCGCAGCAGCGCGGCCTCGACCGGGTGCAGCGAGCGAAAGTGCGGCTGCAGTTGTTTGCGCCACACCAGCCAGTCGACCGCGACCGCACCCCGCTCGATGGCCGGCGCAGGCGCCGCCTCGTCGAGCGCCTGCCAGAGCGCGACCGTGTTGTGCTCGAAGCGCAGCAATTGCAGGGTCGGTACCGGTGTCAGCCGCAGTGTGGCCCAGGCTTGTGGCGGCAGGTCGGCCAGGTCGGCGGCAACGAGCACAGGAGCGTCGGGCCCGTCGAAGGCCTGGCGCAACGCCCAGTCGAGCTGCGCCATCTCGGCGATCGACGCTTGTGCCGGCAAGGCGCCGCGCAGATGCAGGGCGAACCCAGCACCGAACCAGCGCAGGCTGCGCGTCGTGGGTGGGTGTTCGTTGATGTAGTGCAAGGCGGCGGCCTCGAAAGCTTCGGCCCCGAGCAGCGCACGTGTCTTCGCGAACGCGTCGGCCAGCGCCTCGACCAGCCGCTGCCGGTAGGCGTTGGCATAGATGCCCAGGCCGAGTGCGCGGCGCTCCGCGCTGCCGGCAAGCAGAGGCGTGGCGTCGGCCGCGCCCAGCATGTGCTGCTGGAACACGCTCTGCAAACGCAGCAACCCGGAGACATTCATGCCGCGACCTTCGCCGGCACCAGCGTGCTAACCGACAATGCACGCGCATGGTCGAGCTCGGTCACCAACTCGGCGAGCGGCGGAATGTGGTCATCGCGCTCGATCATCGTGGCCACCGGGCCGCACAGCCTCAGCGCCTCGGCATACAGCGCCCAGACCGCGTCGGCCACCGGCTGGTCGTGGGTGTCGATGATGTGGTCGCCGTGATCGGAATGGCCGGCAAGGTGAATCTGCTGCACCCGGTCGGCCGGAATGCCACGCAGGAATGCACGCGCATCGAAGCCGTGGTTGACGCTGCTCACGAAGATGTTGTTCACGTCGAGCAGCAGCCGGCAACCGGTGCGCGCGCAGACCTCGCCGATGAACTCCCACTCGCTCATGCTCGACGCACCGAAGCTCACATAGCTCGACACGTTCTCCAGCACCAGCGAGCGCTTGAGCCGCTCCTGCACACGCTGCACGTTGCGCACGACCACATCGAGCGCATCTTCGGAATATGGCAAGGGGTAGAGGTCGTGCAGCACGCGACCGTGCACGCCAGTCCAACAGAGGTGGTCGGAAACCCAAAGCGGCTGCACACGGTCGGCGAGTGCGCCCAGCGCGTCGAGGTAGGACTCGTCGACCCCGTCGGCCGAGCCGATCGACAAGGCCACGCCGTGCATCACGACGGGGTAGTTGGCGCGGATGCGGTCGAGCATCACGAGCGGCTTGCCGCCCGGCACCATGTAGTTGTCGGAGAGCAGTTCGAGCCAGTCGACACGCTGTGGCGCGTCGAGAAAATCGGCGTAGTGCTGGGTCCGCAACCCGAGCCCGAAACCGGGCGAGGGTTGCGTTGCAGCCAAGGCCTGGTGGCCGTGGTTCACGAGGGTTTGAATCGGCCGATCACAGGTCGCCGATGGTGCCGCTGTCTTTCAGGCACTGCGTTGCCGACACGGCCTTGAAGCCCTGGCCTTTGCACGAACCCTGGCCCTTGCAGGCGTGCTCGCTGGTCTTGCAATCGGCCTGGCCCTTGCAACTGTTGACGCCGTAGCAGTGCACGGTGTCGCTGGCCGCGACGGCCTTGCCCGAGCTGCCGGCCGGCGCATTGGCGGCAATGGCCACGGCCGAGAAGGCCAGAGCGGCGGCGGCGGATGCGAGCTGGAAACCTTTGGAAGTTGTGAACATGCGGAACTCCTGGAATGGATGGCTTGAGGACACCCCGCACACATTGCAGGGCAGCTTGGCGCTCAGGTCGATTTGCCCTTGCACCTGCCTTCGTCATTCCAACCAGGAGAAATCTGACCTTGCTTGCAAAAAAAAACTTTCGACGCACGAACTCGGCCCGCCAGAGCGCCGCGATCGGCTTCAGGATCGGGCCGGCGCGGCTCTCAGGGCCGAGCCGGGTCGAAGTGTTTTTTCAACCCCTGCCAGCAGCGGTAGTACTCGCCCTGCAATTGCGCCGACGCCATCGCCTGCGGCGTGGGCCGCAGCACGTGGCGGGTCTCGAACATGAAGGCCATCGTGTCCTTGATGACATCGGGTTTCGACAGGTCGGCGTGGCTCGCCTTCTCGAAGGTCTCGGCATCGGGCCCGTGGCCACTCATGCTGTTGTGCAGGCTCGCGCCACCCGGCGAAAAACCTTCGGCCTTGGCGTCGTAGGCGCCATGCACGAGGCCCATGAACTCGCTCGCGACGTTGCGGTGGAACCAGGGTGGGCGGAAGGTGTTCTGCATCGCCAGGATGCGCGGCGGGAAGATCACGAAGTCGATGTTGCTCACGCCCGGCGTGTCGGAGGCGCTGTGCAACACGAGGAAGATCGACGGGTCCGGGTGGTCGTGGCTGATCGAGCCGATCGCGTTGAAGCGCCGCAGGTCGTAC
>JANYFX010000297.1 GCA_025359585.1 Rhizobacter sp.
CCTGACGAGTTGTATGTGGCGCTACTCAAAGGTGACAGCGTGCAGCGCGCCCTGGCCGATCGGTTCGACCTCAAGACGCGCTACGACGTTCAGAACTACGAGACGCTGCGCAAGAAGCTCCCCGAGTACATCCGCGTTTCCTCCGACAAGAAGAGCGGCCTGATCAGCGTCGAAGTCGACGACAAGGAACCGAAGTTCGCCGCCGATCTGGCCAACGCGCATGCCGGCGAAGTGTCCAAGGTGCTCGGCCGTCTCGCGGTGTCGGAAGCGCAATTGCGCCGGGTGTTTTTCGAGAAGCAGCTCAACGACACCAAAGAGCACCTCATCAAGGCCGAACAAGACCTGCGGCTGGTGCAGGAAAAGTCGGGCGTGATCGTGCTCGACAAACAAGCCGAGGCGCTGATCGGCGGTGCCGCGCAAGTGCGCGCTTTCATCACAGAACGCGAGGTGCAGCTCAAGGTGCTCCGCACCTCGGCCACCGACCAGAACCCCGAAGTCATTCGACTGAACTCCGAACTGCGGGCTCTGCGCAGCGAACTGGCTCGAATGGAATCGGCGCAAGGCGGCAATGCCGGAAGCGCCGTCGACATGCCGGTGGGCAAGCTGCCCGAAGCCGCGATCGCTTACGTACGTGCAAGGCGCGAACTCAAGCTGCAGGAGACCTTGCTCGAGGGCATGGTGCGCCAATACGAGACCGCGAAGCTCGACGAAGCCAAGGAGGGGCAGGTTCTGCAGCAGGTGGATATGGCCGTGCCGCCCGACCGAAAGTCGAAGCCTTCGGTCGCGTTGATCGTTCTGGCCTGCACCTTTCTTGCCTTGTTCGGATCGGCCGCCTTCGTGGTCCTGCGCCGCTACTCGGCGTGGTCGCGGGAGCTGAACCCGGGCGAATCGACCGCGCGCGCAGCGCTGTCGCAGGCCTGGCGTTGGCGCGGCGCGCGGCCGATGGCCTGACAGCGCCCATTGCGGCGGGCGGCCCTGGTCGCGCTACTTGCCCGTTTGCGCAGTCCAGGGCCGATACTCGGGCAGCAGGCCTGCCATGCGAGCGCGCACCTCGTCGTCGGTGAATTGGCCCGGGTCGACGATCCAGTCTCTCAACTCAAGCCAAGCGCGGTCGGCCGAGTAGGCCACTCTCGCGACACGGATCTTCGGGTGGTGCGTCGGACGCGTGAATTCGCTGTCGGCGAGCAGTTCTTCGAAGAGCTTTTCTCCGGGCCGCAAGCCCGTGAACGCGATGCCGATCTTGTCCTCGGAATAGCCCGAAAGCCGGATCATGTTGCGCGCCAGGTCGACGATCTTGACCGGCTCGCCCATGTCGAGCACGAACACCTCGCCGCCCTGCCCCATGCACGCTGCCTGAAGCACCAGCTGCGCTGCCTCGGGGATCGACATGAAGTAGCGCACGATGTCGGGGTGCGTCACCGTGACCGGGCCGCCAGCGGCGATCTGGTCTCGAAACTTCGGAATCACGCTGCCGCTGCTGCCCAGCACATTGCCGAAGCGAACGATCTCGAACCGAGTGGCGTCTTCTTCGTGCAACGCCTGACACACTATTTCAGCGAGCCGCTTCGACGCCCCCATCACGTTGGTCGGGTTGACGGCCTTGTCGGTCGAGACCAGCACGAACTTCTCGACACCCAACCGGATGGCGGCCTGGCCGACGACATAGGTGCCGAAGGTGTTGTTGCGCAAGGCCTCCCATGCGTTCACCTCTTCCATCATCGGAACGTGTTTGTAGGCCGCCGCATGAAAGACGACCGCCGGGCGATGGGCGCACATGACGACCTCGACACGCGCGGCGTTCTTCACGTCACCCACGGCACAGACCAACAGGACGTCCGGGAACATCACAACGAACTCTTCGCGCAAGGTATAGAGCGCGAACTCGCTCAGGTCGAAAAGCACCAAGAGGCGCGGCTTGTAAAGTGCAATCTGGCGGCACAACTCCGAACCTATGGACCCCCCCGCGCCGGTCACCATCACGGAGCGGCCTTCGATGAACTCCGCGAGGGCCCCGGTGTCGAGCTGCACCGCATCGCGGCCCAGCAGGTCTTCCGGGCGAACCTCTCGCACGTCGGAAACGGCAAGCTCGTTTCGAATCAAGTCGGCCATCCCGGGCACCAGCCTGACCTCGATGTTCAGCGGCTGCAGGCGACGCAGCAGTTCCGCGCGCTGGCCCGCCGAAAGGCTCGGGATCGCCACGATCACGGTGTTGAGTTCGTAGCGCTCGACCAGGGTCGAGAGCTGTTCGCTCGAGTGAACCGGCAGCCCCATGACGGAGCGGCCCTGCAGCGACAGACTGTCGTCGACGAACACCCTGGGCCGAAACTCCGGGCCGGAGCGCAGAGCCTGCGCCAGTTGCCGCCCGGCCGAACCCGCACCATAGATGGCCACAGGCAGGCCGACCCGCGCGGTCGGCGTGGACACGCGCAAGGCCTGCCGTGCCAGCAGGCGCGCCAGGGTGGCATAACCCGCCGACATGAGGGCGTAGATGATCAAGGCCGAGCGGGGAATGCCCGGGATCTGCAGGGCGAGAACAACCACGCCGAACAACGCGGCCGCGCCCAGCGCCACCCCGATGACCAGCGTGAATGCACGGGTCTCGAGATAGCGGATCACAGCCCGGTACAAGCCGAAGTGCAGGAACAGCGGCAGCGTGACCGCGACTGCGAGCAGATAGGCCCACGGCGGCGGCCCGTCGACCAGCGGCACCTCGCCGAGGCGCAGCGCCACGGCCGACCACAGCGCAAACGGCAGCACGAGCACATCTGCAGCGACGATCAGAAGCGTCTTCGCCCCTGCGGGCAGGCTGGTGAGTTGTCTCAACATCGTGGGTGTTTCCGCGACACGGTCAGTGCCGGGCAAAAGAAGCCAGGAAAGAGCGGCGGATGATCTCCATGTCGCCCGTGAAGCTGCGCTCGCGCACATAGCGTTCGCAATACGCCAACTTGGCCGGCATCACCTCGTGCACGTAGGTGAATTCCGGGTCGGCGCTGCGGCCGAGCAACTCGTTCTCGTCGCGGTACTCGATCGAGGCGAGGTCGGTGATGCCGGGGCGAACGCTCAGCACCACGGCACGCACCGCCTCGGAATACAGCGCCACATAATGCGGCACCTCGGGGCGCGGCCCGACCACGCTCATGTCGCCGACAAGCACGTTGATGAACTGCGGAAATTCATCGATCTTGTACTTGCGCAAGAACGCACCCGAGCGGGTGACCCGCGCGTCGGTGCCGACCGTGATCTGCGGCCCGCGCGCCTCGGCGTCGGCCGCCATGGTTCTGAACTTGTAGATCAGGAACTCGCGCCCGCGCCGGCCCACGCGCCGCTGCCGGAAGAAGACCGGGCCCGTCGAATCGGTCTTCACCCACAGCGCCACCACGAGCAGCAGTGGTGCCAGCACCAGCAGCGCGCCGCTGGAGAAGAAGATGTCGAAAGCCCGCTTCAGCATCAGGCAAGCACCTCGCCGAGCGCGGCGACCACTCGGTCCTGGTCGGCATCGCTCATCGCGGTGAAGAGCGGGATGCTGAGCATCGACTCGTACGCCGCGTCCGCCCGGGGAAACATCGCTGGCGTGAGCTGGTAGCGGTCACGCCAATACGGGTGCCGGTGCAGCGGCACGTAATGCACGCTGGTGCCGATGCCACGATCGGACAGGCCCTGGATCACGT
>JANYFX010000311.1 GCA_025359585.1 Rhizobacter sp.
GGCTGCAGTCCACCTTGGCAGCGGATCCGCACAAGCCCACCATCGTCGTCATGCACCACCCGCCGTTCGTCAGCGGCATTTCCTGCCTCGACGAGTACCGGCTCGTGGACACCGCGCCGCTGGAGCGGGTCATACGGGCTCAGTCCAATATCGAGGCTGTGCTCTGCGGTCACGTCCACAGAGCGATGGCCAGGCGCTGGGCAGGGACCGTCGTGTTGACCTGCCCAAGCACTGTGACCGAGATTGGCCTGACATTGAGCCCGGGCGCCGAACCACAGTCCTGCTTAGGCCCGGCGGCATGCCTGCTGCATCTCTGGAGTGCCGCGAATGGGCTGGTCAGCCACACGAGCCACATTGGATCGTACGAGGGACCCTATGACTTCATCTGAGCCGGAAGCGTCTCGGATGGAGGGCGTCCGGATCGCATGGCGATGCGACCGGCCGTTCAGGACGCCATGATCCGCGCGGTACCTGAGACCCGAATCGAACTCCCGGATGACATTGGAATCTCGGCACGCAAGCGACAACGCACGCCCATGTCTTCACCTTGCACGACATCGATCACGCCCCCGTGAGGCCAGCCGATGTCACGAGGGTAGCCGGCAAAGGCCGACGTCGCAGCGCCGGTTGCCGGATCTTCGTAGACGCCACCGAACGCGAACGGATTGCGTGTGTGAAACAACTGCGACGCTTGTGCGTGGGCCAGGAGAATCGTGACCAGGCCTTCCTGCTTCATCAGGCTGCGACCGGCATTCAAGTCGTATTTCATCGAGGCCAGTCCGGCGCGGGTTTTGAGGCCCAGCACCAGATGGTCTGCGCCACCATGGGCGAGCGCCGGCGGAATGGCAGGATCGAGATCATCGTGCGTGTAGCCGAACAGGGCCAGAACGTCGGACACGAGTTGGGCGGGTGCCGGCATGCTGCGCGTGGGTGGCGATTGCAGCGCAGCGGAAACCAGGCCCGCGCTGCGACGGCCTTCGACCGTGATCTCGGCCGCATTGAGGGCCAGCGAGAACACACCGTCGCCATGCCTGAGGGCGAGAGCCGCCCCCCGCGCAATCGTTGCATGACCACAGAACGGCACTTCGGACTCCGGCGAGAAGTAGCGCACGCGCCAGCCGGCGCCGGTCGGAACGGCAAAGGCGGTTTCCGAAAACCCGACCTCTGCTGCGATTCGCTGCATCTCGGCGTCGCCGGGAAACTCATCGGCAAGCATGACGCCTGCGGGATTCCCACCTGTGTTCCCGTCGGAGAATGCGGCAATTCTTAGAACGCTCATGTCTTTTCCTTTGAGCTGATGAGGCAGGAGCCCGGTCAGTATGGCGTGCCGTCCTTGTGCGTGAAGCGCCATTGGCCTTCGACCGACACAGCTCGAAGGTCATCGTCGGGGTAGCTGCCGGAATCGCCTGCCGTGCGGTCACCGATCTCCAGGTAGACGACGTCTTCGCCGGTGCGATTCACGAGCTGGTGGCCGTCGCCCGTGCCGGCCTTGAAGCCGGCGCACATACCGGGGTGCAGCGGCGTGTCGCCCGCGTCCGTCACCAGGGTCGGGTGGCCTTCGAGCACGTAGACGAACTCGTCTTGCAGCGTGTGCGCATGCCGCAGTGCCGACACCGCGCCCGGCGCCAGGCGCGTGAGGTTGACACCGAAGTTGGCGAGGCCGAACAGGTCGCCGAGAGGCCTTTTCACCCGCCCGCCCATGCGTGAAGCAAAGGGCTCGGGGTAGTTGGACGGCTTGGTCCTTGTCGGCGCCTGGTGGGCGTGTATGGCGATCGGTGTCTTGTCTTGACTCATTGTCGTTCCTGGTGACCCGCTTGCGCGCTTGGTTCGCTCGATGGAAGGCGGCTGCTCAGACTGCCTTGCTTTGCACGCGGAGCAAACCCAAACCCAAGACGACGAATGCGGCGGCCGAAATGCGAGTGAAGAGGCGGACGCGAGCGGGGTCGGCAAACCGGTCCTTGAGCACCTGCGCGAGAAGCACATAAAAAACGTGCGAAAGCATGGCGCACACGACGAAGGTGCTTGTGAGCAGCAACGATTGCATGAAGATGGATTCGCCAGGCGTCAGGAACTGCGGGAAGAGCGCCGAGAAAAACAGAATGGCCTTCGGATTGGTGAGCGCAACACCCAAGCCTTGGGCAAAGAGCCGCCATGGCGCGCTTGCGTTGGCATGAGCGCTTGCGACAGGCGCTCTGGCATGCCCACTGCTGCGCCACTGCTTGATCCCCAGGCAGACAAGATAGAGCGCGCCCACCACCTTCAGCGCAGTGAAGGCCGTTGACGACACAGCCAAAACCGTGCCCATGCCCACCAGCGCAGCGCCCGACAGCGCGAACAGCCCGACGGCGGCGCCCAGCGAACTGAAAACGGTGCGCCGCGGCCCGACAGCGACCGAGTTCGACACCGCGAGCAGGACCCCCGGGCCCGGGGTAAAGGTCACGAGCAAGGCGGCGCCGCAGAACAGCAGCCAGTTGGACAAACCCATGATCAAACCTCGTTCTTCGAGCGTTCCTGCGAAGCGAGGCGATGAATGAAGAACTTCAGAATCTCGTCGCGCGCGGCCACTGTCGGTTGACCCGCTTCGTCGATCAGATGAGCAGTCAGCACACTGTGGGGAGTCGGCACATGCTGGGCGAAGAACGGCGGAACATCGGAGTTGGCCGCAGTGTCCGGCAGCACCCGTGCCACGAACCGATCACCAAGTGCCTCTGCATAGGCCGCAAAGCGTTGAGCCCTGCAGAACTTGTCTCCTTCGAACCGATAGGCCAAAACCGTGAGGTCCTCCCGATCGAGCCGCTCGCGGACAAGCCTGATTTCGTCGGGAGAGATCTCGATGCCACCCGGGTCGTCGAAGGGCAGCGACGGTTGCGACAGCACCGGTGCGAGCATGGCGGGCTCGAGCATCATCGACAGCGCGAAGTTGCCGGTCCAGCACATGCCGATGGCGCCGACGCCGGGGCCGCCACGCTCCTGATGCGCAAGTCTCGCCAATGCTCGGAGCCACTGTGTCACCGGACTCGATTGATTGGGGGCCCCTTTTCCGGAAAAGGCGCGGAACTCGGCGCTGACACAGGCTCGCCGGAAGACCGCCGCACCCTCCTCGGCATCTGGCACAGCGCCATCACGCCCGAAGAGCGACGGCATGTAGACGGTGAAGCCCGCGTCACGCACCCATCGACTGAATCGCGCGACGTGCGGGCTGATGCCAGGCATCTCGGTCATGACGATCACGGCAGGCCCTGAGCCCGCCACGTACACCATCTTCGCGACACCGCCGAGCGTGATCT
>JANYFX010000333.1 GCA_025359585.1 Rhizobacter sp.
TGGTCGAGCGCGCCGCCGGTGTCGGCGAACAGCAGCTCGCGCAAGGGGCGCGGCAGCAGCGGGTCGAGCACCGCCGCGCAGCGGTCCAGCGTGGCGCGGAACACCGGTTCGGTGGCATCGAGCTCCTGCCCCATGCCGACCTGCTGCGAACCTTGGCCGGTGAACAGGAACGCGATGCGCAGCCGTGTGCCGGCAGGCGACTGGGCGCGCTGCACCCGTGCGTCACCGCTTCGCGCGGCGCGCAGGTGCGCGGCCATCGTCGCGCCGTCTGCGGCCAACACCGCGAGGCGGTGGTTGAAATGGACGCGGCCGACGGCGGCGGTCGCGCACACCTCGGCCAGCGGCAGCGACGGGCTTTCGTCGAGGTGCGCAGCGTGGCGTTCGGCGAGCGCGTCGAGCGCGGCCTCGCTCTTCGCCGAGAGCACGAGCAGTTGCAGCGGCCGTGCCGGGTCTGCCGGCGCCGCGATCGCCACCGGCGGCGCCTGCTCGACGATCAGGTGCGCGTTCATGCCCGAGAAGCCGAACGCGCTGACACCCGCGCGGCGCACGCCGCCCGGTGGCGCCCAGTCGTGCAGCGTGGTGCTCACGCGCACCGGCAAACGCTCCCAGGGGATCGCCGGTGTCGGCTGCTGCACGTGCAGGCTCGCGGGCAGGCGGCCGTGCTGCATCGCGAGCACGACCTTGATCAGTCCGGTCACGCCGGCGGCGGCTTCGAGGTGGGCGACATTGCTTTTTACCGAGCCGATCTCCAAAGGCTGTGCCGGGTCGCGGCCCTGGCCGTAGACCGCGGCGAGCGCTTCGACCTCGATCGGGTCGCCGAGCGAGGTGCCGGTGCCATGCGCTTCGACGTAGCTCACGTCGGACGGCTGCAGCTTCGCCGCCGCCAGCGCCTGGCGCAGCACCGCTTGTTGCGCGATGCCGTTCGGCACGGTCAGGCCGCTGGAACGGCCGTCCTGGTTGATCGACGAGCCGCGGATCACCGCGAGCACCTGGCGGCCGTTGGCGATCGCGTCCGACAGCCGCTCCAGCACGACGAGTCCGCAGCCCTCACCGCGCACGAAGCCGTTCGCCGACGCGTCGAAGGTCTTGCAGCGCCCGTCCGGCGACAGCATGCCCCACTTCGAGATCAGCACGTAAGGCTCGGGCGACAGCATCGCGTTGACGCCACCGGCCAGCGCCAGGTTGCTCTCGCGGTTGCGCAGGCTCTGGCAGGCGGTGTGGATTGCGACCAGCGACGACGAGCAGGCGGTGTCGATCGCCATGCACGGGCCTTGCAGACCGAGCGTGAACGAGATGCGCCCGGCGGCGGCATTCAGGGCACTGCCGGTGGCGAGATAGATGTCGCTGCGCGCCGGGTCGGACACGTCGATGCGCTGCGCGTAGTCGGTCGAGGTGATGCCGACGAACACGCCGGTGCGGCTGCCGTCGAGCCGGTCGGCCGGGATGGCAGCGTTTTCGAGGGCTTCCCAGGCCACTTCGAGCAGCAGGCGCTGTTGCGGGTCCAGCCCGATCGCTTCGCGCGGCGACATGCCGAAGAAGCCCGGCTCGAAACCGAAAATGTCGTCGAGGAAACCGCCCGCCTTGGTGCGCGCCTTGCCGGCTGCGGCGGGGTCGGGATCGAAGTAGGCGTCGACGTTCCAGCGCTCGGCCGGTACCTCGCCGACCACGTCGCGTCCTTCGGCGAGCAGTTCCCAGTAGCTGCGCGCATCGACCACGCCGCCAGGGATGCGACAGCCCAGCCCGACGATCGCGATCGGCTCGTACTTTGCCGACTCGGCCGCGTCCAGGCGCGCTTGCAAGCGCTCGATCGCTTCGAGCGCGTTCTGCAGCAGGCTGCGGCGGTCTGCGGCGGGCGGGGTCACGCTGCCGCCGCCGTGCTGACGATCGGCTGATTCCTTCATGGCTGGCATGCTGCTCCCTGGTCTTGGGAGAGTATGTAGGAAGCGTGCTTCATCGGACGTCATCCAAGCGAGCGAGAAGACGGTGTTCGAGTTCCTCCTCGCTCAGTTCATCGAGCGCGCGCGTGTCGGCAGACGCGGCGGGTGCAGCGCGCGGGGCCGGTTCGAGCACCGGTGCAGGCTCGGCCGGTGCACCGATCTCGGTTTCCAGGAACGCGGCGAGTGCCGCCACGTTCGGGTAGTTGAAAGTCAGCGTCGACGGCAGCGTGTGACCGACGGCGTGCTCGAGCCGCCGTTTCAGCTCGACGGCCATCAGCGAGTCCATGCCGAGGTCGAACAGGCCGACGGTCGGCGCCACCGGCGAGCCTGGCGGCAGCGCGAGCACGGCCGCGACTTCGCGCGCCACCTCGCCGACGAGCAGGTCGCGCCGCAGATCGGCGGGTGCGGCGGCGATCCTCCGGGCCAGGTCCGAGGCCGCCGGACCGGCGGCCGGCACGGTGCCGGGCGCGACGGCCTCGGCCTGGCCGAGGCGGCACAGGAAAGGGCGCGGCCGGCGCGCCTCGTGCACCGCACGGAGCTGGGCGGCGTCGATGCGCGCGACGACCGCGTGTGACGTGCCCGAGGCCATCAGCCGGCCGAGCGCGTCGAGTGCCGCGGCGTTGTCCATCGGCTCCAGGCCGGCGAGGCGGAACGACTCGCGCTCCTGGTGCGATGCGCGGCGCATCGCGTTCCAGGTGCCCCAGGCGACCGAGAGCACCGGCCGGCCCTCGGCACGGGCGCGCTCTGCGGTGGCGTCGAGGAACAGGTTTGCGGCGGCGTAATGGGCCAGGCCCGAGGCGCCGAGCAGGGCGGTGGTCGAGGAAAAGTGCACGAGGAAGTCCATGCCTTCGGACTTCGCCAGGCGCTCGAGCACCCGTGTGCCCTCGACCTTCGGGCGCAGCATCGTGGCGATCTGTGCTTCGCTCAGTTCGGTCAGTGGCGCGGCGCTCATGTCGGCGGCCAGGTGCAGCACGCCACGCACCGGCGGCGCCTGGCTCGCCACCCGGGCGAGCAGTGTGCGCATCGCCGCCTCGTCGGCCACGTCGCCGGCCAGGCCGATGACTTGTGCGCCGAGTGCCTCGAGCTCGCGCAGGCCCGGTGCGCTCATGTCGGGGTGGCGGCCGAGCAGCACGATGTGGCGCGCGCCGCGTTCGACCAGCCAGCGCGCGGTCATTAGGCCGAGACCGCCGAAGCCGCCGGTGACGAGGTAGCTGGCGTCGGGACGTAAGGTTGGCGGGGGCGTGTCGGGCAGCGCTTTGTCAATCAAGCGGCAGGCCAGGCGCTGGCCGTTGCGCCAGGCGGTCTGGTCTTCGCCGTCGTCGCTGTCGAGGCCGGCGAGCAGGGTCGCGCACAGGCTGGCCGTGTCGGCCTCGGGTGGCAGGTCGATCGCGCCGCCCCAGCGCGCCGGCTGTTCGAGCGCGAACACGCGGCCGACGCCCCAGAGCGGCAACTGTTCGCGGCTGTCGGCGGCCGACTGGTTCATCACGGTGTGTGCGCCTTGCGTCACGAGCCAGGCGCGACCGGCTTCGGGGGCGGCGACGAGTTGCGCCAGCGCCTTCAGAGGTGCGGCAACGGCGCGTGCGATGCCACCGCCGCTCAGCGCGTCGAGCCAGAGCCAGTCGTCGCCCGGGGGCAGTGCGCCGGAGTCATCGGCGCTGCGGCAGCTCACGCTGTCACCACGCGCTTCGAGCCGAGCACGGAGCTCGCCGACGAGCGCGTCCGGCCCGCCGACAAGTGTCCAGCGGCGCGGGCGCAGCGGCGCGCGCGCGACGATCAGGGCCTGCTGCGCCGAGCCCGGCACCGCGGCCACTTCGGTGAAGCCGAGTTCGCCCAGCAGGTCGTGCCAGGCGGCGCGGTCGATCAGCGGATAGTCCTTGCGCAAGCTCATGTCGGTGAAGCGCCACCAGCCTTCGGTCAGGCCGAAGCTCAGGTCGACCCAGCGCTCGGGCCGCAGGCCTTCGAGCAGCAGCAACTGGCCGCCCGGCGCGAGCAGGTCGCGCGCGTGTTCGACGGCGGCGCGCAGGTCGGCGCAGGCGTGCAGCACGTTGGCGGCGATCACGATGTCGTAGTGCGCCGATTCGAAGCCCTGGGTCTTCGGGTCGCGCTCGATGTCGAGCAAGCGCCGCTCGACGAAGGTATGGTCGCCGAACTGCGTGGCCGCGCGTTCGAGGAACAGCGGCGAGAGATCGGTGAAGCAGTAGTCCGTGCGCTCGGCTGGCAGCAAGGGCAGCACGTAGCCGGTCGTGCCGCCGGTGCCCGCGCCGATCTCGAGCACGCGCAGGCGGCTGGTCACCGGCAAGCGGGCGATGGCGGACTCGACCGCCGCCGCGAGTGCGCCGTTGTAGCTGCGCGCGAAAGGCGATTCGACGTAGAGGCGGCGCGACTCTGCGAACGAGCCGCCGGGGAAGAGCAACTGCAGCGCGTCCTGCTCGCCGCGCAGCACACGCGCCAACTCGCTGCCGCAGCGGCGCAGCACCGACAGCTCGGCGTCGACAGGGGCAAAGCGCTGCATCAGCGCGGCATAGCGCGGCATCGGGTCGGCGGGATCGAGCGCGCGCAGGCATTCGTGGCCAGCGCCGCGCTCGGCCAGCATGCCGTCTTCGACGAGCATCTGCAGCATCCGCCCGAACAGGCGCTGGTGCCGCGGCACGATGCGCAGGCGCTGCGCTTCTGCGTCGGCGCTGAAGCGGCGGCCCGGTGTCGCGTCGAACCCGAGCGTGTGCAGGGCCCGCGACACGTGAAGGGCGGACAGGGCATCGAGTTCGGGCTGCAGCTCGGCGTAGACCTCGATGCCGTGCTGCAGCGCCAGCGCGTCGAAGCGGGCTCCGACCTGGTTCATGTATCGGGCCGGTGGCACCAGCTGCGGCGCTGCCGGCGTGCGTGCCGGCACGGGCTCCCAGTCGACCCGGAAGCCGAGGCCCGCGTCGAGCGGGCGGCCGACGGCGCGCAACAGCGCCTCGCGCGGTGCGCGGCGCAAGCGCACGCCGACGATGCGGCCGAGCGGCGAGCCGTCGTCGGCGAACAGGTCCACATCGGCCTGCCACTCGGTCGGCGAGGGCTGCGCGGCAGGCCGCAGGCGCACGCGAGCCTGCAGCGTCGGCCGCAGGGCCGCATCGAGTTCGATGGTGTCGATGGCGGAAAGCAGGTACAGCTCGTCGCTGTCATCGGGCAGCGCGAGGCCGACCGCCTGCAACGCGCCGTCGAGCAGCGCGGGGTGCGCCCAGGCGACCGGATCGGCCGCCCGCGCCGCATCGAGCGCGAGTCGCACGAGCACGGCAGCTTCGCTGCGCCGGACCGACTTCAGGCTCTGCCAGGCGGGGCCGAGCGTGATGCCGAGCGCGGCGAGGCGCTGGTAGTGGGTGTCGCAGGGCATCGCCGCGCCGAAGGCGTCGTGGTCGATCGGCTCGGGCGATGCGGTCTCGACGGCGTGCAGCCGCCCGCTCGCGTGGTGGACCCACACGCCCGCCGCGTCGACAGCGCGGCTGTGGATCTCGAAAGCAGAACCCGCCGCATCGTTCGGCGCAAAGTGCAATTGCACGACACGGCCGCCGTCGCCCAGCACCAGCGGTGCGCGCACCACGAAGTCGTCGACACGGCGGGCCGCGGCCCCGAAGGCCACCGCCGCGCAGGCCTGCGCCATCTCGAGCAACACCGGCCCGGCCACCAGCGCCATGCCGTGCACGCGGTGCTCGCCGAGCCAGGCAGGGTGGTCGGGTGCGAGCAGGGCTTCGAAGGTCGGCAGGGCAGTCGCGAGTCGTGAGCCGACGAGCGGGTGGGCGCCGCCGGTCGGCGGCGGCGTGCTCCGATGCGGCGTGTCGGCGATCCAGAACGAACGACGCTCGAAAGGATAGGTCGGCAACACGACGCGGCGCGGCGTGGGTGTGCCGGCCACGCCTGCCCAGTCGATGCGCGCACCGCGCACGTACAGCCCGGCGAGGCTCAGCATCAGCTCGCGCCAGTCGTCCTTGCCACGGCGCAACGAGCCGGTCAGGTGGGTGCCGCTCACGGGCAGCGTGCGCTGCGCCAGCGCCGCCAGCGTCGGGTGCGGGCCGACTTCGAGAAACGCGCGGTGGCCCTGGGCATGCAGCCAGGCGATGCCGTCGCCGAAGCGCACCGGCTCGCGCAGATGGCGGCGCCAGTAGGCTGGATCGGGCGTGTCGGCGGCGAGCGGCCCGCCGGTCAGGTTCCAGGCCACGGGCAACCGCGGCGAGTGCATCACCACGCGCGCAGCGCATGCCTGCATGGCATCGAGTGCGGGCTCGACGCGAGCCGAATGCGCGGCGAGCGAAACGAACAGGCGTTGGCCTTGCACATGGCGGGTCGCAAAGTCGGCCAGCAGCGCATCGACCGCATCGCTGTCGCCCGAGAAGACCACGCTGTCGGGCGCGTTGAAGGCAGCGACCGCGAGGCGCTTGCCGTAGGCGGCGACGGCGCGGGCCACGTCGTCGGCCGGTGCGTACAAGGCCGCCATCGAGCCGCCCGGCGGCAGCGCCTGCATCAGCCGGCCGCGCTCGGCGATCAGGCGCAGGCCGTCGGCGAGCGGGAACACGCCGGCCACGCAGGCGGCGATGTACTCGCCGACAGAGTGCCCGATCACCGCAGCCGGCTCGACGCCCCAGGAGCGCCAGAGCTGCGTGATCGCATATTCGACCGCGAAGAGCGCCGGCTGCGTCCAGCCTGTCTCGTGGATGGCCGCGCCATCCTGCGGGCCTTCGGCGGGGGTGCCGAACAACACCGTCTTCAGCGTGCGGCCCTGGGCGTCGGCGCCAAGGATCGTTTCGCACTCGTCGATCACCGCGCGGTAGACCGGCGAGATCGCGTACAGCCGTTTGCCCATGCCGGGGTACTGCGAGCCCTGGCCGGTGAACATGAACACCAGCTCGGGTGGCTGGCCGGGCTGCCCACTGCCGCCGATCAGCGCCGCGTGCGCCTCGCCGCGGACGAAGGCGAGCAATGCTTCGCGCGCGTTCGCCGCCGTGTCCGCGACGACCGCCAGCCGCTCGGCGAAGTGAGACCGGCCGGTGCCTGCGCTGAAGGCGACAGCCGCGAGCGAGGCCCCGGATCGCCCCAGCACATCGGCCATCTGCCGCGCGAGTTCGCGCAGCGCCTCGGGTGTGCGCGCCGACAGCGGAAGAACGTGCAGCGGCCGGTCCGCCACCGCTGCGGATTCGTCGACCGCCGGTGCTTCCTCGACGATCACGTGCGCGTTGGTGCCCGAAAATCCAAACGAGCTGACACCGGCGCGTCGCGGTACCGCACCGCGCGGCCACGGGCAGCCTTCGGCCACCACCCGCACCGGGTGCTCGGCCCAGTCGATCTGCGGGCTCGGCTGGGTGAAGTGCAGATGTTTCGGCAGGTGCTCGTGCTGCAGCGCGAGCACGGTCTTGATGACGCCAGCGATGCCGGCCGCGGACTCGAGGTGGCCGATGTTGGTCTTCACCGAGCCAATCAGCAGCGGCGCATGCGTGCTGCGCCCCGCTCCGAGTGCACCGGCCAGCGCGCGCACCTCGATCGGGTCACCAAGCTTCGTGCCGGTACCGTGCGCCTCGACGTAGCCGATGTCGGCCGGTGCGAGCGTCGCGTCGGCGAGCGCGGCGCGGATCACCGCCTCTTGCGCCGGGCCGTTGGGCACCGTCAGGCCGCCGCTGCGGCCGTCCTGGTTGGCGGCCGTGCCGCGGATCACCGCGAGCACCCGGTCGCCGTCGGCCTGCGCATCGGCCAGGCGCTTGAGCACCAGCATGCCGCAGCCCTCGCCGCGCGAGAAACCGTCGGCCGACGCGTCGAAGGTCTTGCAGCGGCCGTCGGGCGCGAGCATGTGCGCCTTGGTCAGCGCCACCGTGACCTGCGGCGCGCACATCAGGTTCACGCCGCCCGCCAGTGCGAGCTTCGACTCGCCGTTGCGCAGGCTCATGCAGGCCACGTGCAGCGCCACCAGCGACGACGAGCAGGCCGTGTCGATCGACAGCGCCGGCCCGTGCAAGCCGAGGAAATAGGCGATCCGGCCCGAGGCCACGCTGTGGGCGTTGCCGGACGCGAGGTAGGCGTCGATCGCCGCGTCGCCGCGCGCCAGCACACGCTGGATGTGGTCGCTGTTGCAGATGCCCAGGAACACGCCGGTGGCCGAGCCGGCAAGCTGCTCCGGCGCGAGGCCGGCGTGTTCGAGCGCCTCCCAGGCGACCTCGAGCGCAAGGCGCTGCTGCGGGTCCATCGTGATCGCCTCGCGTGGAGCGATGCCGAAGAACGCGGCGTCGAAAGCGTCGATGCGGTCGAGAAAACCACCCTGGCGCACCGACATGCGCGCCGGCGCGTCGGGGTCGGCGTCGAACCAGTCGTCGATCTTCCAGCGGTCGGCGGGCACCTCGCGGATCGCGTCGCGGCCCGCCCGCAGCAGGTCCCAGAAGGCCTGTGGATCGTCGGCCCCGCCGGGAAAGCGGCAGCCGATGCCGATCACCGCGATCGGCTCGCGCTGGCGGCTGGCCTCGAGCTGCTCGTGCAATTCGAGCGCGAGCAGCGCCAGCCGCTTGGGCGACAGCTTTTCGATCCGATCGAGGAACTCGTGGGTCACGTCAGGACTTTGGGCGGGTGCGGGCTGAGAGCCGGCGCTCGACCTCGTCGTCCGACAGCTCTTCTATGGAGTCAACGATTCTGGTGGCAGAAACCGGCGCGGGCGCCATGGCCACACCTGCATCCCGGGGGGATGGTGGGAAGAATTCCCGCAACAGGTGATCCGTCAGCGCATCGATCGTCGGGTGGTCGAAGAGCAGCGTCGCCGGCAGGGTCCGGCGCAGCGCCGTGGCGAGCGTGTTGCGCAGTTCGACCGCCAGCAGCGAATCGAGGCCCAACTCGCCGAGCGGCGTGCGCGGATCGAGCGCGTGGCCGGTGTCGAGCCCGAGCGCGCGCAGCGCGCGTTCGCGCACGAAAGCGGCGAGCAGACTGCGGCGGCGCGTCGGCGCTGCCGCGGCGAGTTGCCCCGGCAGGTCGGTGCTGTCGGCCTCGGCGGCGCGCGCTGTCGGTGCCGGTGGCTGCGAGAGTTCGTCGAGGAACGCGCTGTGGCCGCCGCGCCCGGCGCGTGCGCGGTAGGTCGGCCAGTCGATGGCGAGCACCGCAGCCTGCGTCGTGCCCCGTTCCATCAGGCGTTCCATCGCGGCAAGACCCTGCGATGGCGAAAGCGTCGAGAGGCCTTGTTGAGCGAGGCGCCCGCCGATGCCACGGTCCGCAGCGGCGCCGACCTCGCGCCACGCGCCCCAATCGATCGCGAGGGCCGGCAAGGCGCGGGCGGCACGGTCCTGAGCCAGTGCGTCGAGGAAGGCCCCCGCCGCCGAGTGATTCGCCTGGCCTGCCGAGCCGAGCACGCCCGCCACCGATGAAAACAGCACGAAGGCTTCGAGTGCATCGGCGCGTGTCAGGCGATCGAGCAGCGCTGCGCCGGTCAGCTTCGGCGCGAAGACGCGGGCGAAGCGCGCCGCGTCCTGCTGCAGCAGCGCCGCGTCGTCGAGCACCCCGGCGCTGTGCCAGACGCCGCGCAGCGGCGGCCCGTCGGCGCGCAGGCGATCGAGCAGGGCGCGCAGCGCGGCCGCGTCGGCCACGTCGAGCGCTTCGGCGATGACCGCGACGCCGCGCGCGCGCAGCGCCTCGATCACCGGTGCCGCCTCGGGCGTGACGCCACGGCGGCCGACCAGCACCAGCCGACCCGCGCCACGTTCGCCGAGCCAACGCGCCACTTCGAGGCCCAGGCCCGACAGGCCGCCGGTGACGAGGTAGCTGCCGCGGCTCGAGGGCTGCCAGGCCGGTGCGCTGGCGTGGCGCAGCACGATGCGGCCCGCGTGGCGCGCCTGGGCCATGAAGCGGAACGCGCGCGGCGCGTCGGCGAGCGTGAAGGCATGGCGCGGCAGCGGCGCGAGCGAGCCGTCGGCAAGGCTGTCGACGAGGCCGGTGAGCATCGCGCCGATCAGCGCCGGCTCGCGCTGCGCGGTCTCGCCCCAGTCGACGACGTGGTAGCGCAGGTCACGGCCGAGAGAGGCGACCCATTCGGCCGACTTGATGTCGCGTTTTCCGATCTCGACGAAACAGCCGCCGCGTGCGAGCACCGCGAAGCTCGGCTCGATCAGCGCGCCGGCCAGCGAGTTCAGCACCACGTCGACACCGCGCCCGCCGGTGGCGGCGAGCAGCGCCTGAGCGAACGACGGGCTGCGCGAATCGAACACTTGCGCAACGCCGAGGCCGTGCAGCAACTCGCGCTTCCACGCCGCGCCGGCGGTCGCGAACACGGTCGCTCCGGCGCGCTGTGCGATGCGCACCGCGGCCATGCCGACGCCACCAGCGGCCGCGTGGATCAGCACCGAATGACCGGCCCGCAGGCCCGCCAGGTGGCCGAGGCAGAACTCGGCCGTCAGGTGCGCGACCGCGAACGACGCGCCTTCCTCGGCGCCGATGCCCTCGGGCCGGCGCCGCACGAACACTGCCGGCGCGACGACGTGCGACGCGAAGCTGCCACCGGCGATGGCGAGCACCGGGTCGCCGATCATGAAGCCGGTGACGCCGGCACCGATCGCGCTGATGCGCCCGGCGCATTCGGCGCCCAGCGGGCCGGCCTCGCCCGGGTAGAGGCCGAGCACGTTGAGCACGTCCTTGAAGTTCAGGCCGGTCGCCTCCACGGCGATCGCCAGCTCGCCCGGGCCGGGTGCCCGCTGCAGCATCGGCAGGCGCACAAAACGGTCGAGCGAGCCGGGCTGCGCGGGCGTGAGGCGCCACGCTGCGGGGCTCTCGTCGGGCGTGGCGGAAGGGCGGGGCACGCGCATTAGCCGGGGCAGCTTGCGCACGCTGCCGCGCAACGCACGCTCGTGCTCCGCGCCGGCGTCGTCGAGCTCGGCCATCAAGGCGTCGACCGTCGTGCCGGTGTCGATGTCGATGCAGGTGGCGCCGAGTTCCGGGTGTTCGAGGCGCAGCGCTCGCACCAGGCCCCAGAGTGTTGCGGCGCGCGGCGCAGCGACCTCGTCGGACGGCGCGGCGGCCTGCGCGCCGCGCGTCAGCAGCCACAGGCGCGTCGGTGTGCCGAGCGAGACGAGGCCTTGCGCGAGCTGCAAGGCCGCGAGGGCCGGCGTGGTGGTGTCGGCGTCGTCCGCTCGATCGAGCCCGCCCGCGTGGACCACGCCGGTCCAGCGCCGGCCCTGCGCGTGGAAGCCACCCAGCAGGTCCACCGCGGGCGAAGCGCCGTGCGCCACGAGCTCGCAGCGGTCGCCGCGTTCGCGCAAGCGCACCGCGAGGGCCTGGCCGAAGCCTTGCGCGTCGGCGAACACCAGCCAGTCGTGCGCTGCGGCGCCTTGCTGCGCAAGCAGCAGCGTGTTCAGCCCGAGCACGCCGCGCTGGGCCGGGTCGCCGCCCACCGCATCGACTGCGCCGAAGCCGCTCTCGGCGAGCAGGCGCAGCCAGGCGTCGCGCGGCAGTGTCGGGTAGTCGGGGCGCAGGTCATGGTCTTCGAAGCACCACCAGCCCTCGGTCAGGCCGACGGTCAGATCGAACCAGGCCTGCGGCGCGCAGGCTTCGAGCATCGCCAGCACGCCGCCCGGCGCGAGCAGGCGCCGGATGCGTTCGAGCGAGCGCCGCAGGTCGCGCGTCGCATGCACGACGTTGGTGGCGAGGATCAGGTCGAAGCCCTGCTCGGCCAGGCCTTGTGCGACCGGGTCCTGTTCGAGGTCGAGCACCTGGAAGCGCACGAACGGATGCTCCGGCCCGAAGCGTTCGCGGGCGCGCTTGACGAAGGCGCCGCCGACGTCGGTGAAGGTGTATTCGGCGCCGCCCTCGCGCAGCCGTGGCAACACGTGCGCCGTGGTGCCACCGGTTCCTGCGCCGATCTCCAGGATGCGCAGCGGGCGGGCCGCACCGCGGCCTCGAACGGCCGCGGCGACGAGTTCCGCCACGAGGCCGTTGAAGAGCCGCGCCGGCGGCGAATCGCGGTAGAGGCGCTCGGTGGTGTCGGACGATCCGGCGGGGAACAGCAGTTGCAGCGGGTCGCAGTCGCCGTGCAGCGCGGCGGCCAGTTCGCTGCCGGTGCGCTCGGTGAGTTCCTGTTCGGCTGCGGTCGGCGCGGGCGCCGTGGCGCCCGGGACGGTCCGCGCTTCTCCGAACGAACGTCGGACCACCCACGCCTGCCCATCGCGCGCGAGCCAAGCCTGTTCGGCGAGGATCGCGAGCAGGCGCTGGAACAGCTGCCGATGGCGCTCGACGACACCGAGCCGCTCGGCCAGCGCGGCG
>JANYFX010000335.1 GCA_025359585.1 Rhizobacter sp.
GCCCGGGCCTGTGGAACACGCAGCAGCGCGACGCGTGGAAGCGCATCGTCGATTTCGTGCATGGCAACAGCGAAGCCAAGATCGCGATCCAGCTCGGCCACTCCGGCGCCAAGGGCTCGACGCGACTCGCCTGGGAAGGCATCGACCAGCCGCTCGACGAAGGCAAGTGGGAGCTGCTTTCGGCCTCGCCGCAGCAGTACCTCGACGGCGTGAGCGACTGGTCGCGCGCCATGACGCGCGCCGACATGGACAGCATCCGCGACGACTTCGTGCGCTCGACGCGCTATGCCGCCGAGGCCGGCTTCGACTGGCTCGAGCTGCACTGCGCCCACGGCTACCTGCTCTCGTCGTTCATCTCGCCCCTCACCAACCAGCGCACCGACGACTACGGCGGCTCGCTCGCCAACCGGCTGCGCTATCCGCTCGAGATCTTCCACGCCGTCCGCGAGGTCTGGCCCAAGACGCTGCCGATGTCGGTGCGGATCTCGGCGCACGACTGGGTCGAAGGCGGCATCACGCCCGACGACGCGGTGCAGATCGCGCGCGCGTTCAAGGCTGCAGGCGCCGACCTGATCGACTGCTCTTCGGGCCAGGTCAGCAAGCAGGAAAAACCGGTCTTCGGCCGGATGTTCCAGACGCCGTTTTCCGACCGGGTGCGCAACGAAGCCGGCATCGCGACGATTGCGGTCGGGGCGATTTCCGAAGCGGATCATGTCAACAGCATCATCGCGGCGGGCCGCGCCGACCTGTGTGCGATTGCCCGGCCGCATCTGGCCAACCCGGCGTGGACGCTGATGGAGTCGGCCAAGATCGGCTACACCGAGATCGCCTGGCCGAAGCAGTACCGCGCGGCCAAGTCGCAGCTTGAACGGAACCTGGAGCGGGAGCGGGCGGCTTATTCGGGTGCTGTGAGTTCGGCCGTTGAGCAGGCGAATCGTGCGTTGGGGGTTTAGCGTGAGAGTTTTGCCGCTCGATGCACTGCCGCCGTTGGTGCAAGCAGGGGCACGGGTGGGCAAGCGTCGGCGCTTCGCTGGGGTACCAGAGGCGCGCAGCCACTCACCCACCCGTGCCCCTGCCAACAGCGTTTGTTCTTCGTCCACGAAAAGAAGATCCGCCTCGGGCTTGCCGCTCGAAGCTTGGCATGTGGAGCGAAGCAAATGAAACGCGACGACGCATCCCACGCCGTCCTCAGCGAAGCGCAAGAACTCGGCCACGAGAACCGCGCCAGCAGCGGCGATCACGCCACGCTCAAGCTCTGGCTCCGCATGCTCGCCAGCACCACGCAGATCGAAGCGCAGATCCGCAAGCGCCTGCGCGAGCGCTTCGGCATTTCGCTCGCGCGCTTCGACTACATGGCCCAGCTTTTTCGCTACAAGGACGGGCTGAAGATGCGTGTGCTGTCGCGTTACCTGATGGTGACCGGCGGCAACGTGACTGGCCTGACCGACGAACTCGAACGCGAAGGCGTGGTCGTGCGCGAAGGCAGCCCCGACGACCGCCGCGCCTGGATCGTGCGGCTCACGCCCAAGGGCCGGCGCAGCTTCGAGGCGATGGCGCAGGAGCACGAAGAGTGGCTGCTCGAACTCTTCGCCGGGCTCGACGCCAAAGCCGTGCAGCAGGTTTACGCGCACCTGGGCGCGCTGCGTGTGCGGCTGGTGCAACACGATCAAACCGCCGAGGAGAAGACATGAACAACACGACCGAACCGCGCGTCGATCCGGCGCTCACGGCAGGCAACCACCAGCCGCTCGCGAACCACCGTGCCACGCACTTCAAGTGGGACGTGAGCGAAGCTGTCGCCACGATCACGCTGAACCGCCCCGAGCGCAAGAACCCGCTGACCTTCGAGTCCTACGCCGAGCTGCGCGACCTGTTCGGCCGGCTCAAGTACGCGAATGACGTGCACGCCGTGGTGCTCGTCGGTGCCGGCGACAACTTCTGCTCAGGCGGCGACGTGCACGAGATCATCGGCCCGCTGGTGCGGCTGAAGGCGCCCGAGCTGCTGATGTTCACGCGCATGACCGGCGACCTGGTGAAAGCGATGCGCGCCTGCCCGCAGCCGATCGTCGCCGCCATCGACGGCGTGTGTGCCGGCGCGGGTGCGATCATGGCGATGGCGTCGGACTTGCGGCTCGGCACGTCGCGCAGCAAGACCGCCTTTCTCTTCAACCGCGTCGGCTTGGCCGGCTGCGACATGGGTGCCTGCGCGATCCTGCCGCGCATCATCGGCCAGGGCCGCGCGAGCGAGCTGCTCTACACCGGGCGCTCGATGAGCGGCGAAGAGGGCGAGCGCTGGGGCTTTTTCAACCGCCTGTGCACGAGCGAAACCCTGCTCGGCGACGCGAGCGCGCTGGCGCGCGACATCGCCGCCGGCCCGACCTTCGCCAACGGCATCACCAAGACCATGCTGCATCAGGAATGGGCGATGACGATCGAGCAGGCCATCGAAGCCGAAGCGCAGGCGCAGGCGATCTGCATGCTGACCGAAGATTTTTCGCGGGCCTACCACGCGTTCGTCGCGAAGAGCAAACCGCGTTTCGAAGGCAACTGAGGCGACACGATGAGCGACACCCACTACCTCGCCTGGCCGTTCTTCGAAGCGCGGCACCGCAGCCTGGCGCGCGAGCTCGATGCCTGGGCGGCGCTGAACATCAGCGATGCGCACGGCAGCGATGTCGATGCGCAATGCAAGGCGCTGGTCCGCGCGCTCGGGCAGGGCGGCTGGCTGCGCCACGCGGTCGGCGGCACGGCGTTCGGCGCCGCGGCCGAGACGATCGACACGCGGGCCGTCTGCCTGATCCGCGAAACGCTGGCGCGCCACTCCGGGCTGGCCGACTTCGCCTTCGCGATGCAGGGGCTGGGCTCCGGTGCGATCAGCCTCGACGGCACGCCCGCGCAGAAAGAGCGCTACCTCTCGCGCGTGGCCCGGGGCGAGGCGATCAGCGCGTTCGCGCTCTCCGAGCCCGATGCCGGCTCCGATGTGGCGGCGATGAGTTGTGCGGCTCGCATCGAAGGCGACCACGCCGTGCTGAACGGCGAAAAGACCTGGATCTCGAACGGTGGCATCGCCGACTTCTACGTCGTCTTCGCGCGCAGCGGCGAAGCCCCGGGCTCGCGGGGCATTTCGGCTTTCATCGTCGATGCACAAACGCCGGGCTTCGAGATCGCCGAGCGCATCGACGTGATCGCGCCGCACCCGCTCGCACGCTTGCGCTTCACCGACTGCCGCGTGCCGCTGACGCAGCGTGTCGGTGCGGCCGGCCAGGGCTTCAAGGTGGCGATGCGCACGCTCGATGTGTTTCGCACCTCGGTCGCGGCCGCGTCGCTCGGCTTCGCGCGGCGCGCGCTCGACGAAGCGCTGCAGCGCGCCACCACGCGCAAGATGTTCGGCGGCGTGCTCGCCGACTTTCAGCTCACGCAGGCCAGGCTGGCGCAGATGGCGACCACGATCGACAGCGCCGCGTTGCTCACCTACCGCGCCGCCTGGCAGCGCGACCAGGGGCAGGGCGTGACCAAGGAAGCGGCGATGGCCAAACTCGCCGCCACCGAAGGCGCGCAGCAGGTGATCGACGCGGCGGTGCAGATCTGGGGCGGCCTGGGGGTGGTCAGCGGCCAGCCGGTCGAGCGGCTGTACCGCGAGATTCGCTCCTTGCGCATCTACGAGGGCGCGACCGAAGTGCAGCAGCTCATCATCGCGCGCGAACTGCTCAAGGAAGTGCGGGCCTGACGGCCTGAGTCTGCGAGCCCGTTCAAACACCCAACTCATTCAGGAGTTTTCACCATGCAAGTGCTTCTTCCAGAAGGCTGGCCGCGACCCCGGGGCTACTCGAACGGCGTGAGCGCCAGCGGCCGGCAGGTCTTCATCGCCGGCATGATCGGCTGGGACGCACAAGGTCTGTTCCACAGCGACGACTTCGCGGCGCAGACGCGCCAGGCGCTGCAGAACATCGTCGATGTGCTGCGCGAGGCCGGCGGTCGCCCCGAGCACATCGTGCGCCTGACCTGGTACGTGACCGACAAGCGCGAGTACCTCGCCGCCGGCCGCGAGATCGGCGCGGCCTTTCGCGAGATCATCGGTTCCTACAATGCGGCGATGACGGCGGTCGAGGTGAAAGCGCTGATCGAAGACCGCGCCAAGGTCGAGATCGAAGCCACCGCCGTGATCCCGATCAACTGACGCCTTTTTTCAACGGAGCATCCGCCATGGCCAAGAGCAAAGCATCCTTCAAGTGGGACGACCCGCTGCTGCTGGACCAGCAACTCAGCGACGAAGAACGCGCCGTGCGCGACGCCGCCGCCGCGTACAGCCAGGACCGGCTGGCCCCGCGCGTGCTCGAAGGTTTTCGCAGCGGCACCACCGACCCGGCGATCTTTCGCGAGATGGGCGAACTCGGCCTGCTCGGGCCGACGATTCCCGAAGCCTACGGCGGCGCCGGCATGAACTACGTGTGCTATGGCCTGGTGGCGCGCGAGGTCGAGCGGGTCGACTCCGGTTACCGCTCGATGATGAGCGTGCAGAGTTCGCTGGTGATGGTGCCGATC
>JANYFX010000384.1 GCA_025359585.1 Rhizobacter sp.
GCCTCCAGCGCTTGACAGTAGAGAGGCTTGGCAGCTTCTCCAGCTTGTCCACCGAATACTCGGAATAGTCCACGCGAAGCGCCTTGATGTCCTCCGCAAATTGCTTGTCGGACCGCAGCGGAATGCGTCGGTTGGAAACGAACTGCAGGACGTCGATCTTCAGCTTCGTTCGGGCGTTGCGCTTGGCCTGTGCAGCGTCGTCATCCCCGGCCGTTTGCCTTTTGCTCTTCTTGCGATAGCGCCGATTTCCGGGCATCGACTCGAAGATCAAACGCCGTTCTGCTTCGTTCTTCAGCACTAGGCGCTTGCCGTTCGCCGGCGAAGGGATCAAGCGCAAGTTGCCGATCCTGTATTGAGTCAGCAACGAGTTGATGGAGCGGGTCACACGAAGGTTCGGATCTTCGCTGCCGACGAGCGTGTACAACGGACCTTCGACATTCTCCCGGTCGAGCTCGGCGAGCATGTAGGCCTGCGATCCCAGGCGAACTTCAGATCCCAGCGTAAAGGTGGCGTGCAGCATCATGTTCCTCCGTAAGAGTTGAAAACAGACGGCTCGAGTCCGTCAGCTTCTCGAAGTGATTGAAATGGATCTGATGAGATGCGAGCGCATGGAGAGCGCGGACCCTGCCAACTACCGCGACGAGATCTCCCAACGTTTCAAAGCTCTGGGTTGTGAGCGCGTTGCGTAGGAAGAGAAGATCCTGAGGTGTCCCGAGATGCCGCCGATGCCTCTGCAGCATGTCGAGGTTGTGATCCATCGTCTTCGGCAGATCGGCTGACGTGACGACGACGAAGGGGATGCCGAACTTGGCGAACACCTCTGTCACGCGTTTCAGCCGGGGAGCCAAGAGCGGATCGTTCTGGTACTTGAGATCGTCCTTGCATTCGACGAGAACGTCGAACGCTTCGCACCGGCCAGGAGGACGGACCAGTGCTCGAGCGTCAGGCGTATACGGGAAGTCTTGCAGGTCAGGGCCGCCAGGCACATACACCACGATGGGCTGAGTGCGCAGGTCGAGCACGGACGGCGAGAGCATGCAGCAGCGCGAGTGGCGAGTTTCGCTGGCGCTCTCGTGGCTGAGCCTCGGCTCGCTGTAGCGCTTGCAGAAGAGCATCGTTCGAACGCGCGAGCCGCTTCGCGTAATGATCTTGCGAACGTCTGGAGAGGAGCGCAGGCCAGCCAGGCCGAACATCGCGGCGAGTTTGGTCAAGTCGTTTGGGTACATGAGATGAATTCCTTAAATTTGGACAAAGCCGTCGCCGGCGACCCGTGGCCACCAGTGGCGAACGAGAGGGAATAGGCGACCGGCCGCTAGGAACGCAGCGGAACGAGGTCGACGCGAAGGTCGCGTACCGCGCCGGTGTAGCGACAGACGCGGCAGCGCACCACAACCTGGTTCGCGCCGACATAGAAGTCCAACACCTTGGGCTTCCAGTAGTCGTCGTCGGCGTCGGTGGCTTGAATGGTTGAGGGCAACTTCGGCGGTGGCACGCGTCGCGAACCGGCCGGCAGCGCTGTCTCCACGAGCGACTCGTCCAACGAATCGCTGTTGCTCGCGTGCCAGTGCGCTGAAGGCGACACTCCTCGCGCCGTCGCCTTCGAGGGGCTGTTGAAGCTAGCGAGCCACCGGTCGAGCGTGTAGCCCAGATGCACCGGTGGAAAAGATGCGCGAGGCCGGAGTTGATACGGACCGAGTTCTTCGGGCTGATCACCAGCGAGAGTGGAGTGATGAAGCTCCGGAAGACTGCGGGGAACTTGAAGCGTATTCATGATTGCATTCCTTGTAGGTCTTGCAGTGCCTTCTGCTTTGGCGCCGACGCGTCAGAAAGCGACCACAGTTGGTCCTCACGCGATCAGGCGTGAGTTCGATTCCGGGTGTGGGCGGCGCTAGTCAGCCGCCGCTTGCGCTGTTAGCCGAGCGCGCGCATCGGAAACCGCCGACGATCCGCGTCAGCCATGGCGCAGACTGCGACACGGCTTTCGCAAGAGCGGTCGAAGTCGCTCTCGAAGTCTTCCGGATCCCAGGTGGCGAGGGGGCGCTGAATGTTTCCTGACCCGTAGCCACGGAGGTTGTGCACCGACGGCGATTGCCATTCGGCGCCGCCATCGCTAGTCAAGCGACCGTGGAAGTACATCAAGTCGAGAACAGCGATATCGATAGGCGTCGAATCGAGGAGGCTGATCTGCCCCACCGCCGGACTGATGCCGTTGCCGTTACTGTTGCTGTTGCTGTTGCTGTTGCTGTTGGGGTTGCCGTTGCCGTTGCCGCGAGAATTCGGAGCCGTCACCCGGTACGGTGCAGGACGAACGGCGCGGACCAGCTTGCGGCGGCGAGCCACCGGCTTGCGCAGCATGGGGAGGGCCGTTTGGGTCGAGCTGAAAGATTGATGGGTCGTGTACATGACGATTCCTTGGTGTGTAGAGCTTTGGTAGTTACGCGCGACTCGAAAGTGAGCGCGCTTCGACTTGACTCGGCACTGAAATCAGCGTACAAACTGGGTGCGATATCAGTTAGACGCTAGACAACAGGGCCGTTACTTCTCTTGCAGGGGTGGCGGCTTTTTTTTGGGCGCAC
>JANYFX010000434.1 GCA_025359585.1 Rhizobacter sp.
GGCCACGGCGTTGGTCCCCGGCATCTGCGTCTGCACCGTCTCCGGGGCGACTGGTCAGACTGCAACTGTGGCGATTTTGCGATCGCGCGATGCAGGGTTGAATGAGGCCTTGCGCGTCGCTTGCCCTTCCAGCTCTTTCTGATCGTCAACGTCATCTTTTTTGCCCTCCAGTGGCTGACCGGCGAGAACGTATTCAGTTCCTCCCTGGACTCTCACCTGCACCATCAGGATTAGAGCGAGTTCGCCCAGCCGGTGGCGGCTCAGCGACTCGAGACAAAACATACCGATGTCGGGCAACACGCCCCGACATTCGATCGCGCAGTGGTGCTGAACGCCAAGTCACTGATCGTCTTGATGGCGGTCTCCTTCGCGCTGCTTCTACCGCTTGTCTTCGTCAGCGAGCGCCGCCCGTTCATGGCCCATGTGGTGGTTTCGCTTCATCCATATACCTTCCTGCTGGTGGTCTTCAGCGCCGCCTTGTTGGTGGCAAAGTTCAGTTCCATGCTGGGGCTGGAAGGATTGGAGGCGCCGCGTGTGGACAACGTTCTCAGCGTCGCCAACCTGATCGCATGCGGGTTCTATCTCTGTCTGGCGATCGGCCCGTTTTATGGCGTCAAGAACGCGAAGGGGGCGATACAGGCGATGGTGTTGGCGCTGGCAGTGGCCGCCATCGTTCTGGGGTACCGTTTCGCGCTGTTTCTGGTCACGGTGTACGCAACCTGGCCGCTTCGACGGGCCAACCCGTCATCTAAAACACTTCTTGTCCAGTGAGAGAGGCATCATGAAGGTTCCTGCTGCCCTCAACCGGGCCTTTCAACACATTTACAGGAATGCTCCGCAAGCCGGGCAGCGAGAGATCAAGTTCCAGTTTCCTGCTGCCAGATCTCAGGCAACGCCGCGCGATCAATGGGTGATCGGGTTGGGGCATCTGGGGCACACGGCGAAGACTTGCTCTTCCTATCGGTCGTCGACTCGTCATTTCAGGTCGACGGGGTTCCGGCCTGGTTTCACACTCGGCTTGGAAAACACCTTGAATGCCCGCCGGCAACAGTATCCCAGGCCATCGCGATGAAGAGGCAGCAGCCCGCACGCAGCTCGGAAATGGCGACACCCGACAGAGGGCGAAGAGCATCGAGTCGAGCGTCGCGCCGACCGGGAACGTGGGAAACATGAATACGCGTCTTGAATGAGCGCCCGGTCGGACACAGAAATGCAGCGGCGAATGGTCGAGCTGGCTGCAGCCCAATGTTCATGCGGGTCGCCACTTGAATCTTTATTGGCCAGCCCAAAAGAGCGCAATTCCAGGGCGAAAACCTGGCTTCGACACAAGCAAAGCCCACAATTTGCCGCCGCTGACAACGTCGACAAGTCCCGATCAGAAGCCCACGAAAGGCTCGACTTACCCATGGAAAAAAGTCCCGGATCGACCGCCAAAGGAGTTGCAGTGCCGGTGAACCTGTACGTCGAGTCGGCCCTTCTCAGTGGTCACTGACTTGAATCTTTATTGACCAAGGGAGTTTGGGCTCGTTGCGTACGAGGCGACCGAACTCGAATCTCGCCGGCATCGGCCGGCCGATCGGGCTGAAAAAGGTCGGTCGAGCGCGTCCGAAACGAACGCTCGCGACAACGAAAAATCGGTCTCTTTGCCTATGGAAAGGTGATCCAAAGGGCCACCTGAAGAACGAGTTCGAACGACACCGAAAGTGACTTGAATCTATGCTGACCAACTTGAATCTTTGTTAGCCAGCCCCAACAGCGCCGCGCGGGCGCATGAAACTCTGTGGGCTAGAATGTCTGCAAGTTTCGTGCCTCTATGACCCCCACATCTGACACTCCCCGTTTTGGCGCGCGCCCGGCCATCGGTCGCGCCTTGCTCCTGGCGGCGCTCGCGGCGCTGTTTTCGGTGGCAGCTCAGGCCGAAAAGGCCGACCGCTTCAAGCCTTTGAACGTCGAGGCCGACCAGCCCGGCAAGATCGACCTGCAGAACCAGTTCGTCGTCTTCAACGGCAACGTGGTCGTCAGCAAGGGCACGATGCTGATCCGCGCCGCGCGCATCGAGGTGCGCGAAACGCCCGGTGGTTATCACACCGCCGTGGCAACAGGCTCACCCGGCAAACCCGCCACCTTTCGCCAGAAGCGCGACGGCGTCGACGAGTACATCGCCGGTGAGGCCGAGAAGCTCGAATACGACGGCAAGACCGACACCATCCGTTTCGTGACCAACGCTTCGGTGCGGCGACTGCGCGGCGCGGCGGTGGCCGACGAGATCGCCGGCAACCTCGTCACCTACGACAGCACCAGCGAAGTCTTCAGCGTGACCGGGGGCGCCGCGCCCACGCCCACCAACCCCGGCGGGCGGGTGCGCGCCGTGCTCACACCGCGCGAAGGTTCCGAGGCTGCGGCCGAAGCCGCCTCGGCCGCATCGGCGCCACCCCCGACCTTGAAGCTCAGCCCCGCGCTCGGAGAAAAACGTTGAGCGTGGCCGAGGTGGGCGCATCGGCGCACCGGCTCGAAGCCCGCGGCCTGCAAAAGTCCTACGGCGCGCGCATGGTCGTGAAAGACGTGCACCTCGCGGTCGACAGCGGCGAAGTCGTCGGCCTGCTCGGACCCAACGGCGCGGGAAAGACGACGAGCTTCTACATGATCGTCGGCCTGGTGCGCGCCGACGCCGGCGAGATCAGCATCGAAGGCCAGCGGGTCGACCGTTTGCCGATCCACAAACGTTCGCGTCTGGGCCTCTCGTATCTGCCGCAGGAAGCCTCGATCTTCCGCAAGCTGACCGTCGAGGAAAACGTGCGCGCCGTGCTCGAGCTCCAGATCGATGCCGACGGCAAGCCGCTGAAGCCGGCCGTGATCGAAGAGCTGCTGAACGGTTTGCTTCACGACCTGTCGATCGACAAACTGCGCGCGTCGCCTGCACCCGCGCTCTCGGGCGGCGAGCGGCGGCGGGTCGAGATCGCTCGCGCGCTGGCGACCCAGCCGCGTTTCATCCTGCTCGACGAGCCGTTCGCGGGCGTCGACCCGATCGCGGTGCTGGAGATCCAGCGCATCATCAGCTTCCTGAAGAGCCGCGGCATCGGCGTGTTGATCACCGACCACAACGTGCGCGAAACGCTCGGCATCTGCGACCGCGCCTACATCATCAGCGAAGGGCGGGTGCTGGCCGAAGGCACGCCGACCGAGATCGTCGACAACGCCGACGTTCGCAAGGTCTACCTCGGCGAACACTTTCGCATGTGACGGGTTCATTGAGATGAAACCCACCCTGCAATTCAGGCTGTCGCAGCACCTCGCGCTGACGCCCCAACTCCAGCAGTCGATCCGGCTGCTGCAGCTCTCCACGCTCGAACTCCACCAGGAAGTCGAGCAGATGCTGGAGCAGAACCCGTTCCTCGAAGCCGAAGAAGACTCCGGCCAAGTGTTCGAGCCGCTGGCCGAGCGCACCTCGACCGCCGAACGGGCCGGCGAGCGCGAGACCGAACGCGCTGCCGAGAGCGGCTCCGAAGGTGGCAATGACGAAGCCGCGCCGATCGACGCGGCCGACTTCGGTGGCACCGAACGCGAAGACTGGGAAAACGGCACCGAGCGCGAAGATTTCGACGGTATCCGCGAGACACCCGGCAAGAGCAGCGCCTCTGGCGACGGTGACGACT
>JANYFX010000450.1 GCA_025359585.1 Rhizobacter sp.
GGCGCCCAACGCAACAGGGGCGTGCCGGTGTTTGCTGTGTCAGCGGCCGGCTCGGGCAACGCGGGCGGAAATGAAGACATGAAAATATCGGTGCGCCAGCCTGAGGGTCGGCAAATGGGTCAGAGCAAACAACACGCCGCGAGGCGTTGTGAGGCGCAGTTTGGAGTCGGTGGAGAAAGTGCCTGGCGCGGTCCGCACCGGCTCGCTTCTCGCGGTTCAATCTAGCACAGACCCCGCACTGCACCATGGGTTCCCTGCCCCCCGTTTCGAGCGTTGCCGAGGCCACGGCCCCGTCGGCCACGAAGTCCGTGGGCGCGGGTGCTGAACACAGCCGCTTCGTACAGCGGATCCGGCGCCGTTATGCCACCGAGTTGGCGCTGCTCGCGCCGGGCCGGCCCGACCGGGAATGCATCAGCGCCTTGATAGCCTTGCTGCAGTCACAAGGCCGCAGCCTCGCCAGTGCAATGCGCGTCACGCGCCAGCTGGTGCTGGAGCGGCTCGCGGTGCTCGATGTCGAACAGGCGGCGTCGATGCCCGACATCACGCTGAGCATGACCGAGCTCGCCGAGGTGACCCTCAACCTCGCACTCACCCAGGCGCGTGCCGACCACGACGCGCGCCACGGCGCGCCGCTGAACGCCGCCGGTGAGGTCATCGATTTCTGGGTCATCGGCATGGGAAAGCTCGGCGCGCGCGAGCTGAACGTGTCGTCCGACATCGACCTGATCTACGTCTACGAAGAAGACGGCCACACCGCCGGCCCGGTCCCGCTGAGCGCGCACGAGTACTTCTCGAAGGTCGCGAAAAGTCTTTACACGCTGATCGGCGAGACCACCGAAGACGGCTTCGTGTTCCGCGTCGACCTGGCCTTGCGGCCGAACGGCAACTCCGGGCCGGCGGCCGTGAGCATGGCGATGCTCGAAGAGTATCTGCAGGTGCAGGGCCGCGAATGGGAGCGCTTTGCGTGGCTGAAGAGCCGGGTGGTCGCGCCGACCGCGAGCGTGAAGAACGGCCGCGCGCTGGCGCTGCGCGGCCTCGTCACCGCATTCGTCTACCGGCGTTACCTCGACTACGGTGTCTTCGAAGGCCTGCGCCAGTTGCATGCCAAGGTGCGCGAAGAAGCACAGCGCCGCGCCGCCGGCCGGCCCGAGCGCGCCAACGACGTGAAGCTCTCGCGCGGCGGCATTCGCGAGATCGAATTCATCGTGCAGTTGCTGCTGGTGGCGCGCGGCGGGCAGTTCCCCGAGATACGAACCCGCTCGACGCTGAAGGCGTTGACGCGGCTCGCCGCCGGCGGCCTGATGAAACCGGCGAGTGCCAAGCGGCTGGCCGAGGCCTACGAGTTTCTGCGCCGGATCGAGCACCGCATTCAATACCTCGACGACCAGCAGACCCACCTGCTGCCGACCAACGACGCCGACCTCGGCTGGATCTCGCGCACCCTGGGGCTGGCCTGCAATGCCGACGCCTGCGAGCTGCTCGACCGGCTGGGCGAAACGCGCGAGTTCGTCGCGATGGAGTTCGACGCCTTGTTGCACGACGGCCGCGCGCCCGCCTCGGGCGGCACAGCGCCCGGCGGTTGCAAAGGCTGCGGCACCGCGCCCCAGCCGGTGGACAGCGAAAGTTTCCTGGAGCAATTGCCACCGGAACTGGCGCTGCGCATCAAGCCGCTCGTCGATCAGCCGAAGATCCAGATGCTGCGCGACGAGAGCAAGCTGCGCCTGGCGCGGCTGATCAACCGCGCCGCCCAGGCCGCGCGTGAAGAACGCTGCACGATGGAAGCCGCCACGCGCTTCGTCGACTGGCTCGAGCCCTTGCTGCGGCGCGAGAGTTACCTCGCGATGCTGGTCGAGCGGCCCGAAGTGCAACACCGCCTGCTGCGCCTGCTGGGCCTCGCGCGCTGGCCGATGCGCTACCTGATGCTGCACCCCGGCGTGATCGACGAGCTGGCCGACGAACGTTTGCTGCACGGCCGCTTCGACGCCGCCGAATTCACGCACGAACTCGAAGACCGGCACGACGCCTGGGAGCGCTCGGGCCAGGCCGACGAAGAGTCGCTGCTCGACACGCTGCGCCGCGCCCACCACGCCGAAGTCTTTCGCACGCTGGTGCGCGATGTCGAAGGCCACATCACGGTCGAGCAGGTCGCCGACGACCTCTCGGCGCTGGCCGACGCGACGCTGGCGATGGTCATCCGCTGGTCCTGGAAACACTTCAAACAGGCCCATCGCGCCGAACCGCAGCTGGCCGTCATCGCCTACGGCAAGCTCGGCGGCAAGGAGCTCGGTTACGGCAGCGACCTCGACGTGGTGTTCCTGTTCGACGATGCCGGCGAGTCCGACCCCGACCAGGCGGCCGAGGTCTACGGCGCTTTCGTGCGCAAGCTGATCGGCTGGCTCACGCTGCGCACCGGCGCGGGCGAGCTGTTCGACATCGACACCGCACTGCGCCCGAACGGCAACTCGGGAATGCTCGTGACTTCGCTGGCGAGCTTCGCCAAGTACCAGACCGGCCGCGGCAGCAACACCGCGTGGACCTGGGAACACCAGGCGCTCACACGCGCGCGCTGGTGCGCCGGCTTCGCGCCGCTCGAAGCCGGCTTCGACACGGTGCGCTGCGAAGTGCTGTGCGCACCGCGGGATGCCGCGGCCTTGCGCACCGAAGTCAAGACCATGCGCAAAAAGGTGCGCGTGGCCCACCCGGTGAACGCCGGCCGCTTCGACGTGAAACACAGCGCCGGCGGCATGATGGACGTCGAGTTCGCGGTGCAGTATTTGGTGCTGACATTCGGCGCCACGCAGCGCGGCCTGCTCGAGGACGTGGGCAACATCGCCTTGCTGCAACGCGCCGAAACGGTGGGCCTGCTGCCCGCCGGCGTGGGCAGCGCCGCAGCCGACGCCTACCGCGAGCTGCGCCGCGCGCAGCACCGCGCACGGCTCGATGAAAAACCGACGCAGGTCGATCCGGAATCGATGGCCGTTCAACGCGACGCCGTGCTGGCGCTGTGGCGCGCCGTGTTCGAGCCGGTGAGCGTTTGACCCGGTTCGCAGGCCGCACGCTGCGGGCAACGCACGCCTGGGCCGGCGTTGCGCTTCTGCTGTGCGCGGCGGCGCTGGTCGGCTGGCCGATCGACCGCGAAACGCTCGACTGGCAACCCGCCCTGGCCTTCACCCAACCCTGGCGCGCCATCACCGCCGTGGCCGTGCACTACAACGGCATCCACCTGGCCGGTGCACTCGCCGGCACCGTGTTGACGGGGGCGCTCGGCGTGGCGGCGAACGTGCCGGCGCGCATCGTCTGGGCCTGGCTCGTGGCCTGGCCGCTCACGCAGTTCGGCCTGCTGATCAAGCCCGAGCTGCTGCACTACGGCGGCGTCTCGGGCGTCGTGCACGCGGGTGTCGCGGCCATCATCGTGTTCCTGCTGGTCCAGAAGCAGCGCGCGCAGCGCCTGATCGGTGCTGCGATGCTGATCGGCATTCTCATCAAGGTGCTCGGTGAAACGCCGTGGGGACCGGCACTGCGCCACCCCGAAGGCTGGGGCATCGCCGTGGCACCGATCGCGCACGCGACCGGCGCGGTGGCGGGCGCCGTATGCGCGCTGATCGCCTTGCTGCTGTTCAAGACCGACCGACCCGAACCCTCATGACCGAACGCAAAACCCACCTCGACGCACTCGCCGTCACGCTGCTCGTTTCCTGCTGTTTTCTGTGGGGACTGAACCAGGTGGCGGCCAAGGCGGCCATGCCGGAAGTTCCGGCGCTGTGGCAGGCGGCCACGCGCTCGTTGTTCGGTGCCGTGCTGGTGTGGGGCTGGGCGCACTTTCGTGGCATCAAGATCTTCGCTCGAGACGGTACCGGGCTCGGTGGCCTGCTGGCCGGTGCGCTGTTCGGCGCCGAGTTCCTGTGCATCTTCATCGGCCTGCAGTTCACGACCGCGTCGCGCATGGTCGTGTTCATCTACATCTCGCCTTTCGTGGTGGCGCTGGGCATGCCCTTCATCGCACGCGCCGAGCGTTTGTCGAAGCCGCAGATGGCCGGGCTGCTGCTCGCGTTCGCCGGTGTGGCCTGGGCTTTCGCCGAAGGCTTCACGGCGCCAGCCGCCGGGCCGCACCAGTTGTTGGGCGACGCGCTCGGCGTGGTCGCCGGGGTGCTGTGGGGGGCGACGACGCTGGCGATCCGCGGCAGCGCCTTGTCGAGCGCGTCGGCCGAAAAGACGCTGTGGTACCAGCTCGCGATCTCGGCCGTGCTGCTGGTCGGCGCGGCGCTCGCGGTCGGCGCACCGCTGCCGGTTTCATTGTCGCCGCTCGCGTGGAGTGCGATGTTTTTTCAGGTGGTGATCGTGACCTTCGTCAGCTACCTCGTTTGGTTCTGGCTCATGCGCCACTACCCGGCAACAAGGCTCGCGTCGTTCACGCTGCTCACGCCGGTGTTCGGGCTGGTGCTGGGGGCCTTGCTGCTGAACGAGCCGATCACGACACGGCTGGTCGTGGCGCTCGCGGCTGTGGCCGCCGGCATCGTGCTGGTGAACCGTTAGGCGGGTTTCAGGCCCGAATGCGGTCGACCAGCGCGGTCGTCGAATAGCCTTCCACGAACGAAAGCGCCCGTGCCTGGCCGCCCCAGCTGCGCACCCACTTCGTTTCTTCGAGCGTTTCGATGTCGTAGTCGCCGCCCTTCACGTACAGGTCGGGCCGCACTTGTCGGAGCAACTCGACCGGCGTTTGCTCGTCGAACAACGTCACGAGGCTCACGCTTTCCAGCGCGGCGAGCACGCAGGCGCGGTCGAGTTCGGCGTTCAGCGGCCGGTCCGGGCCTTTGCCGAGCAGACGCGCCGAGGCGTCGCTGTTGAGCCCGATCACGAGGCTCGCGCCGAGAGCGCGTGCTTGCGCGAGGTAGCTCACGTGGCCGCGGTGCAGGATGTCGAACACGCCGTTGGTGAAGACCACCGGCTGCGGCAGCGCCGCGACGCGGGCGTGCAGATCGGCGCGGGTGCAAAGCTTGTCGAGGAAGGTCGGTGCCATGGGCGAATTGTCACCTGCGCGGCAGGCCGGGGTCGGCCCGGCGCTTAGACTGAAATCACGCGACAACAACAGGAGACTTTCATGCTCGTGCTCTGCGGCTCCCCGGTTTCGAACTACTACAACAAGGTCAAGCTCGCCCTGCTGGAAAAAGGCGTGGCCTTCACCGAAGAAAAGGTCAACACCGGCAGCAAGGAAGAGGCCGTGCTCTCGGCATCGCCGCTCGGCAAGATCCCCTTCATTCGCACCGAACGCGGTGTGCTGTGCGAAAGCCAGGCGATCCTCGACTACATCGAAGCACAGCACCCGAGCCCGCCGCTGGTGCCGGCCGACCCGTGGCAGGCGGCCAAGGTGCACGAGCTCGTCACCTTCATCGACCTGCACCTGGAGCTGGTGGCGCGCGAGCTGTACCCGAAGGCCTTCTTCGGTGGCGAACTGAGCGAGGCCAACGGCGCGCGCATCCAGAAGCTGTTGAAGAAGAACCTCGCCGGTTTCATGCGCCTGGCGAAGTTCTCGCCCTACGTGGCGGGCGCCACGTTCACGCAAGCCGACTGCGCCGCGTGGGCGAGCCTGCCACTGGTGTCGATGGCGACACGGGCCGCTTTCGGCGAAGACCTGCTCGCCGCCGCCGGCATCGACTGGAAGCCCTACAGCAAGCTGATCAACGAGCGTGCGAGTGCGCAGAAGGTGGTGGCCGACCGCAAGGCCGACCAGGAACGTGCGGCCGCCGCGAAGGCGGGCTGAGAGCGGTCAGCCTCCGGCGAGCACGCGGTCGTCGATCGGCGGCAGGCCGGCTTCGGCAACACCTTGCAGCTGCAGTTCGCTCAACACCGAAGCCAGCACCTGGGTGTCGCAATAGACGCGCAGCGACACGACCTTGCCCCACTTCAGGCGCAGCACATGCACGCCCTGGTTGCTGCGCGGCGTGCCGTCGCGCAACGTGAAGCGGTCGCGCCACTCGACCATCGCAACGGTGTTCCACGGCAGGCCCGTGACGGCGAGCGACTCGATGTCGAAGTGCAGGTCGGGAAACACCGCTTTCAGCCGTGCGTACCAGGGCACGATGCTGCTCATCGCGCGGCGCGTGCCGGCCAGTGCGTGCACGCCGAAGAACACGTGCTCGACCGGCGCACCGAAGGCGGCCAGCACGGGCGCGTGGTCGCCCTGATTGAGGGCCTCGAACGCATGGCGCAACTTGCGCTCGACGATGCTGCGGTAAATCATGCCGAGGCTCCTGGGGGTTGGCGCAATTCCGATTCGATCCAGCGCGCCAGATGGCTGCGCGCGGCGTTCAGGTGCGATGCATCGCCGTACAGATGCGCCAGCATCACGGCACCTTCGATGCAGGCAATGAACACGGTGGCGACGTGTTTCGGGTCGGTGCCGGGGCGCATCTCGCCAGCCGCGACGCCGGTCGCGACGATGCGCTGCAGCAGGCCGTGCCAGCCGCTCATCGCCTGCTGCGCGCGCAAACGCAAGCCGGGGTGCGCGTGGTCGGCTTCGATGGCGGTGTTCATGATCGGGCAGCCGCCTTCGAAAGGCACGTCGCCGGTCGAGCCGGCGTAGGCGTCGAGCAGCGCGAGCAGTTGCTCGCACGCGCCGCTGCGCCCTTGCAGAGCCTGCATGAAGCGCGCACGCACCTGCGCCACCGCGAACTCCAGCGCTTCATAGGCGAGCGCTTCGCGGCTCTCGAAGTGGCGGTACAGCCCGCCCTTCTGAATGCCGGTGGCTTCGACCACCGCGGCCATCGGCGCGGCGAAAAAACCTTGCCGGTTCATCAGCGCGGCGCTGCGCTGGACGATCTCGGCTCGGGTGCGTTGGCCTTTGGTGGGCATGGTGTGCTTTGGGTGCAATTCAAAAAAGATACCGATTGGTCTCTTTTATCGTACCGCACGACATCACGCAGGGCAAGACCAAAACAAAACGGCCCGCGTGCTGCGGGCCGTTGGGGCGTGAAGCGCTTCCGAAGTCAGGCGGCGGGCAATGCCCCGGGCTGGCCCTTGGCGGCGGCAGCCACCGCCGCGGTCACTTCCTTGCGGTAGCGGTTCAGCTCCTGCACGCTGGCGAAGCTGCGCTCCATCAGCAGGCTCATGTTGTGCAGGATGCGCTCGACCACCTTGGTTTCCCACACGGCATCGAACTGGATCTGCTTGTCGAGCCACTGCTCCAGCCACTCCGGGTTGGGCAAGCGGCTCTGCACCGTGTCGCGCGGGAACAGCTTGGCGTTGACGTGCAGGTTGGTCGGGTGCAAGGCTTGCGCGGTGCGGCGCGCGCTGGCCATCAGCACGCCGACCTTGGCGAACGCGGCACGCGCTTCGTCGCCGAACTTCAGCAGCGCGCGTTTCATGTAGCGCAGGTAAGCGCCGCCGTGGCGCGCTTCGTCGCGCGCCAGCGTTTCGTAGATCGCCTGGATCACCGGCTCGGTGTGCCACTCGGCCGCACGGCGGTACCAGTGGTTCAGGCGGATCTCGCCGCAGAAATGGAGCATCAGCGTCTCGAGCGCCGGTGCGGGGTCGAACTCGAAGCGCACTTCCTGCAGCTCGGCCTCGGTCGGCACGAGCTCGGGCCGGAAGCGACGCAGGTACTCCATCAGCACCAGCGAATGTTTCTGCTCTTCGAAGAACCACACGCTCATGAAGCCGCAGAAGTCGGCGTCGTCCTTGTTGTCGCGCAGGAACATCTCGGTGGCCGGCAACGCCGCCCACTCGGTGATGGCGTTCATCTTGATGGTCTGCGCTTGCTCGTCGGTGAGCTTGCTGGCGTCGAAATGGTCCCAAGGAATGTCCTTGTCCATGTTCCAGCGCACAGCTTCGAGTTGCTTGAATAGTTCGGGATAAATCATGGCGGTGTGGCCCTGCGGCCCGGGGTGCCTGTAGACGGCGCGATTCTAGTCCGCGGAGCTTGCCCCCGGCTTGCGCTGGCGGGCATTCAGGCCGGGACTCAGTGGGCCGGGAAAACGAGCTTGCCCCAAAGTGTGACCGATCGGTTATATTTAAGACTAGGCAGTCACAAAAACACCACCGTGCTTCATTCGACCCCCATCCGCTCTCTCGTTTCCCCGCCGGCAATCGGGGAACTCGTGCGCCATGGTCGCGTCGAAACGAGCCTGTCTTTCATTTCCGTTGCGGAGCCTTCCACTCAGACTGGCTGCAATCCCCGGGCGCTTTTCCTCCTCCCTCCTCCCTCCCTGATTCGCCCGGGGGCGCTCCGCAGCTTTCTTTCTTCCAGCAAAAGCCGCAGCGTGCGGCCTTTGCATTCGGGCTGATGCCGATGCGCCGCGTCGCCGTCATCGGCTCGGGCATCTCGGGGCTCGCCGTCGCCTACGGGCTGGCCGGTCGCGCGCAGGTGTCTCTGTTCGAAGCCGGCGACTATTTCGGCGGCCACACGCACACGGTCGACGTGACGCTCGACGGCCACACCCACGGTGTCGACACCGGCTTTCTGGTGCTCAACGAACGCACCTACCCGCGCTTGCTGCGGCTGTTCGCCGAGCTCGATGTCGAGGTCGCCAAATCCGACATGTCGTTCTCGGTGCAGGTGCCGGCCGGTGCTTCGAGCTCTGCGCTCGAATGGAGTGGCTGCGACCTGAACACCGTGTTCGCACAGCGCCGCAACCTCGTGCGGCCGCGCTTCTGGAAGATGCTGGCCGACGTGCAACGCTTCAACCGCATCACGACCGAGCTGGCCGTGGCCGGGCGTGAAGCCGAGCTCGACCAGCCGATCGCCGACTTCCTCGCGCAACACCGTTTCTCCGACGCGTTTCGCGACTGGTATTTCCTGCCGATGATCGGCTGCATCTGGTCGTGCCCGGTCGATCAGATGCTGCGTTTCCCGATCGCCACGATGATCCGCTTCTGCCACAACCACGGCCTGATCCAGCTGACGAACCGGCCGCAGTGGTACACGGTGCGGGGTGGCGCGCGCCACTATGTCGAGAAGATGCTGCGCGTGATCCCCGATGCACGCCTGAAAACGCCAGTGCGCAGCGTGCGCCGCCTGCCTTCCACGACCGGCCAGGCCGGCGTGCTGGTCAGCACCGATGCAGGAACGGAATTGTTCGACGACGTCGTGATGGCCTGCCACAGCGACCAGTCGCTGGCCTTGCTCGCCGACCCCTCGCCGGCCGAGAGCGAGGTGCTCGGCGCGATCCGCTACCACCGCAACCGCGCCGTGCTGCACACCGACACGTCGCTGCTGCCCAAGCGCCGACTCGCCTGGGCCGCATGGAACTACGAGCGTGCGGCGGAAGACTCGCGCGAACAGGCCGCCGTCTGCCTGCACTACCTGCTCAATCGCCTGCAACCGCTGCCGTTCAGCACACCGGTCGTGGTGTCTTTGAACCCCGTGACCGAGCCGCGCGCAGACACCGTCCACGGCGAGTTCGACTACGCCCACCCGGTGTTCGACATGGCCGCAATGGCCGCGCAAAAGCGCGTGCCCGCGCTGCAAGGCCACCGCCACACCTGGTTCTGTGGCGCGTGGACACGCTACGGTTTTCACGAAGACGGCCTGATGTCGGGCGAGGCGGTGTGCGAAGGCCTGCAGGCGCGTTTGTCCTCGACGGTCGCCCCAGGCCTTCGGGTGCCCGCATGACGACCGCCGCCGAAGTGCTGATCGGCATCGGCGAAGTGCGCCACACGCGCTTTCGACCGGCGCTGAACCGCTTCGCCTACCCAACCTACTTCCTGATGATGCCGATGCGCAGCCTGCGCGCTGCGGCGTCGAAAGTCCTGCCGCGCAACCGCTTCGGATTGATCAGCTTCTTCGACCGCGACCATGGCGACGGCAGCAACGACAGCCTGGCCTGGGTCGAACGCCTGCTGGCGCGCGAAGGCGTGACGGACGCGACCGGCGAAGTTTGGCTGCACTGCTACCCGCGTGTGCTCGGCTTCACCTTCAAGCCGGTCAGCTTCTGGTACTGCCACCGCCCGGACGGCTCGCTCGCCGCCGTGGTGGTCGAGGTCAACAACACCTTCGGCGAGCGCCACTGTTACCTGCTGAACAGCCCGGGCCTGGCCTTCGGCCGCGAGTTGCAGGCCGACAAGGTGTTCCACGTGTCGCCATTCTGCGACGTGGCCGGCGGCTACCGTTTCCGCTTCATGCGCAACGACCTGCATCCGAATCCTGTGGACTCGCGTAACCACACCGCAAGAACGGTCGCACGAATCGACCACCACGACGCGCAGGGCCTGCTGATCCAGACCAGCGTGTCGGGGGCCCTGGCGCCGCTGACATCGGGGCGCCTGCACGCCGCGTTTTTCGGCATGCCGCTGATGACGCTCGGTGTCATCGGGCGCATCCACTGGCAGGCGGTCAGGTTGTGGGCGAAACGTGTGCCGTTCTTCAGCAAACCGAAACCGCCGGACACGTTCATCTCCCGCTGAACCGCCAGAGCACACCCACAAAACCCAACGCCCGCGCCGCCCATGAACCGCAGCACCACCCTCAACACGCCCCTTCTGGCCGACTCGGCCCCGACCGCTGCGCGCGCCGTGTTCCAGCTGATGAAGCGGCTGAAACACGGCTCGCTCGACGTGCACATGCCCGACGGCTCCTCGGCCCGCTTCGGCAGTGCGGCCGAGGGCGAGCCGCGCGCCGCGATCCGCCTGCGCAACTGGAACCCGTGCGCCGCCGCACTCAAGTCGGGTGACATCGGCTTCGCAGAAAGTTTCATCAATGGCGACTGGACCACGCCCGACCTGACCGCGCTGCTGACACTCTTCATCGCCAACCGCGACGAAGTGGAGGCTGTCATCTACGGTACTTGGTGGGGATCGCTCCTGTACCGCGCGAAGCACCTGTTCAATCGCAACTCGCGCAGCGGCAGCAAGAAGAACATCCACGCCCACTACGACCTGGGCAATCAGTTCTATCGCCTCTGGCTCGACCCGACGATGAACTACAGCAGCGCGTGGTTCGAAGGCGAGCGCTCGGGCGATCTGGTGAACGCGCAGTGGGCCAAGGTGCGGCGCGCGTTGAACGAGGCCGGCGTGAAAGAAGGCGACCGCGTGCTGGAGATCGGCTGCGGCTGGGGCGCGCTGGCCGAATGCGCAGCGCGCGAGTTCGGCGCCACCGTGACGGGCGTGACCTTGTCGAGCGAACAACTCGCGTGGGCGCAAAAACGGCTGAGCGACGCGGGGCTCCTGGGCGATCTGCGCTACCAGGACTACCGCGCGCTGAACGACAGCGCGAGCGACGGCCCGTTCGACGCCGTGGTATCGATCGAAATGTTCGAGGCCGTCGGCCGCGAATACTGGCCGAGTTTCTTCGAGACCCTGAAGGCGCAGCTCAAACCCGGTGGCACGGCCTGCATCCAGAGCATCACGATCCGCGACAACCTGTTCGAACGCTACGTGAAGTCCACCGACTTCATCCAGCAGTACATCTTCCCCGGCGGCCTGTTGCCGAGCCCGAGTGCGTTCCGCGCGGCAGCGGCGCTGGCGGGCCTGAAGGTCGTCAACGAACTCGACTTCGGCCTGGACTACGCCGAAACGCTGC
>JANYFX010000477.1 GCA_025359585.1 Rhizobacter sp.
GACCGACCCGAACGCTGCGGCGCTGAACGTGAACGAGAGCTTCACGGTCGATGTGATGCGCGGTGACCGCCGCACCGGCGTCAAGGGCTCGGTGACCAACGCGGTCGGTGGCAGCGCCACCTTCGACAAACCTTCCGACAACATCGGCACGAAGACGATCCCGAACTACGCGGCCTACGCGGCCAAGCACATCTACAGCGTCAACATTCCGGGCTGCACCACGCCGGGCAAGCTGTTCGTCGGCCAGCGCAAGGACCCGTTCGCCGTGAACCTGGGGGCGATCTTCGACCTGGTGAACGTGCCGAGCGCGGCCTTCATCCTCGACCCGGCCAACAAGGACGCAGCGACCGACAAGCTGAATGACAAGAACGTCACCAGCCTCGCGATCGAAGTGCCGACGAGCTGCCTGCTCGCCAGCGGTTCGACCGACACCGTGCTCGGTGGCTGGACGACGGCGAGCCTGCGCCAGGGCAGCCTGCTGAGCAACGCGCCGAAGACCGGCTACCAGACCGCTTCGGTCAGCGGTGGCGCGTGGACGCAGGTCTCGCGCCTGGGCATGCCGCTCGTCAACGAGGTCGTGATCGGCCTGGGTGATAAGGACAAGTTCAACGGCTCCAAGCCGAAGGACGACGCCCAGTTCGCCACCTACGTCACCAACCCGACGCTGCCGGCGCTGCTCGAGATCGCGCTGGCCTCGCCGGGCATCGCGCCGACGAACTTCCCGCGCAGCGACCTCGTCACGACCTTCCTGACCGGCATCAAGGGCGTGAACCAGCCTGCCAACGTGGTCGGCTCGGAGATGCTGCGCCTGAACACGGCGATTCCGCCGACGGCGTATGCGAACCAGAACCGCCTCGGTTTGTTAGGTGGTTTGCTCGGGCCGGCGCCGCAGGACCTGGCGGGTTACCCGAACGGTCGCCGCCCGAACGACGACGTGGTCGACATCTCGCTGATCGCGGTGATGGGCGGGCTGTGCGTGGCCAACGGCGACGCCGACACCTACAAGTTCGGTGCCACCTGCAAGCCCTCGGCCGTGCCGCTCGGAACCGCTGTGTTCGGCCTGCACGACGGCGTCGACCAGGCGGGCCCGAAGGTTCGCGCTGCCGGCCCGTTGCTGACCGCCTTCCCGTACGTCGGCACGCCGCTGCCGGGTGCGCAGTAAAGACCACGCAAGGAGCAAAGCATGAAGAAGTCATTGATTCTTGCGCTCTGCACGGCGGCCGTGCTGGCGGCGTGCGGCGGCGGGGGTGACGACAACAGCACCCCTGCGGCAACGAGCCAGGTGCCGGCGTCGGCAAGCGCGTCGGCGATGGGTTTGATCGACTACCTCAAGTTGTTGGTGGCGTCCAGCGCCGACACACTCGAGCCGGTCGACGTGACTGCGGTGACACCGCAGGTGGACGACTCGGGCGACGGCGCCAAGGTCGACTGAAGAACGGGTTGCACCGCCGCGTCACAAGCGTGGTGGTGCCACCTTCCTGTCCGTGGTGAAATTCGGGCGGCAAGCACCCGGCTTGCCGCCTGATCTCGTGATGAAACAACGATTCAAAAAACTCCTCTTGCTCTCGGTGTTGCTGGCCTTGTTCGGCGCTGCTTCGGCACCGCTGCGGGCGGCGCCCATCGTGCCGGCACGAGACGACGAAGTGATCGAAGTGCTGCCCGCGATGAGCGGCAACCGCGCCGAGGAGCGGCGCCTGCGCAAACAACTGGCGCAGCAGCCGCGCGATCCGGCGCTGGCGCTGGCGGTGGCGAAGCGTTATCTCGATCAAGCCCACGAGCTCGGCGACCCGCGGTTTGCCGGCATGGCGATGTCGGCCATCGAAGGCTGGACCGACGAAACAACGATGCCCGACGGCGTGCTGATGATGCGCGCCACCTTGCAGCAGTACTTGCACGAGTTCGATGCCTCGGTGCGCAGCCTGGAGAAGCTGCTGGCGCGGCCCGCGGTGCAGCCGCGACCGCAGGCCTGGTTGACGCTCGCCACGGTGCGGCGTGTGCAGGGGCGCTATGCCGATTCCGATGCGGCGTGCAAACAAGTGGCGCAGGCCGGTGCGGCGCTGCACGCGAATGCCTGCATGGCGGAGAACGCTGCCTTGCGCGGCGATTTCGAACGTGCGCGCGCCGCTTTCATGCAGTTGCTCTCGACGCCTTCGCTGCCCGCCGCGACGCAGGCCTGGTTGACGACGAGCCTGGCCGAACTGGAGCAGCG
>JANYFX010000278.1 GCA_025359585.1 Rhizobacter sp.
CTCGGCGTCGTTGGATGCACTGTCGCTGGGCCACTCATGATTGGCGTCGGTACAGAGACATCCGCAGGCGTGACCCGCAGCATCCTGATAGGCATTGGCATTGCGATGCTCCTTGCCGGCGGCGTCCTGCTCGCGATGCACACTGACAAGTGGCGCGTTTGGCTGTGGAGTGTCAGTTCTTCCATTCTTCCAGCGCTGCTGATGGTGTTCCTGGTCAGGCGTCGCTCGATTCTCGAGAGACTTGGCATGGACACGGTAGGAGCCTCGAACGCCGAACGCCCTTTTGGCGAGGTAGTCGTCACGGTCGTCATGATGCTGGCAGCCAGCGTGGTCGCATTGTTGCTCCTTGCCTTTTCACCCCCGGTGGTCGTGCGCGGTTTTGGCTCTGCTGCAGCCGTTCTCCTGTTTCTTGGTGCAGCCACGCTGCTACTCACGGCGCTTCAGTTGGTAATTCGACGCATCGCGCGCGATGTTCCGGGGCTGACGACTGCATTGGCTCTGAGCATTGCGGTCCTCGTGGCCGGATTCGGCAGCGAATCAGTGGGAACCGAAGAACTGAAGGTCGACGCATCGGCGAATACTGCGCCGCCAAGCGCATCCGCTACGGCAGCCTCGGCCCCCGCGACGGTTCAGATGTCGCAGGCCGCGCGTCCTCTATACGTCAACGCGTATGGGGGCGGTCTGCGCGCGGCTGCGTTCACGGCCGAAGTTCTTGCGCAAGCGGATGACGCGACGTGCGGTCAGTTTGGCGCGCAAGTCGCGGCGTTCAGCGGTGTGTCAGGAGGCAGCGTCGGCATTGCCACATATCTGGTCGCCCGACAGGAACTCATGGCGCGCGGCGGTTGGAAAAATGGGCGAGCGTGTGAGATCGGATTGCCTGAGGCGAAGACACCTCTGACGGACATAGTGACCAGGGCCCTCGTTCAAGACCATCTATCACCGGCAATCGCCCGGATGCTCGCCGTCGACGCTCCGCACTTCCCTGGTTCTCCGACTCGAGGACAAGCATTGCTGGACAGCTGGCAGAGCGCCCTGGTCTCCTCGCTCGAAGAGGACGAGCCAAAGCCGGTGACCAACAGGCCTGTGGCATTCGCGCTCCGCCTGGGCGAACTCACGGGAGGGATGACCCCGCCTGCGCGCGTCTATTTCAACTCAACAAATGCCGACAGCGGGCACATCGTTTGGTTCTCAAATCGCGACGACGGGCTCGTTGGCGACAACCTCGGAAACAAACCCGTAGCCGCTGGCGGCTTGACGGTCGGTCAGGCCATATTGCATAGCGCGCGATTTCCCATCATCAGCCCGGCTGGAGCGCTGACGCTGGATCCCGCTGGGCACGCGCCAGTGCGGTTGATCGACGGCGGCTATGCGGACAACTCCGGCGCGACCACTCTGCTGGGGGAGCTTCGAGCGCACCCTCAGGCGGCCGCCGGCAAGGTTATTCTGATCGACATCGATGGAAACCCGCCTGACGAGTCGATTTGCGTTTCCACGCGCGGCAAGCCACCGATTCTCACGGCCGTTCGCGGCCTGCTGCAGGCGAGGTCCGCCCATGCAACGCTTGCTGTCGAGCAATTCAGCGAGCGGATCGGCAGCAAGCCACTGTTGGTTCAACTGAATCTCGAAGAGGTCTACGGTGTGGTGAATACAAAGGATGCGAAGGACTCGGCGGCCTGCGAAAAAGTGCGTCGTGCACAGCAAGCGCCGTTGGGCTGGTACGTGAGCTACGGAGCGGCTCAATCCGTCGCCAGGTCTGCGTCCTTTGGAGTAAATCGTGTGTGCAATGCAATCGGAATGACCCCCCAGCTGGCCGCGCAGCCTGTGCAGGTCGATAGGTGACACGCTGCACGCGCTCCGCGCCGGGCCGTTAGCCGCCGATATGCAGAAGGCCTGCACGTTGAGCATTGCGTGCTGCATGCACCGTCGCATCGCTCGACGGATTTGTGTCAGAGCTGAACTTCGCTGTGCCATAATTGTGCTGCGGATAGGCTGTTTTCGGGGTTGGCAAGCGCCGCAAGTCGTTGATTTTATTGACTTTTGACTAACCCAAATTCGCCTGTTAATCCGTAGGTCCCTGGTTCGAGCCCAGGTCGGGGAGCCAAGATAAGCCGAAGCAGATCAAGGACTTGCACTCACGTGCAAGTCCTTTTTTGCTGGCGAACACGCCCCGGACAAAGCGCTGTCGCTGCGGACACGTCACCTTGTTCTCTGCAGTCCATCGCACCTGGACGGAAGCGCCTAGAGGAACGTTCAGATGAGCATCGGTCGCCGCGACTTCCTGCAGATGCTCGCCGTGGCATCGGCCGCCGGCATGGCCCTCGACCACCCCGGCGTGCTCGCGGCACAGGCCGGCGCGGCCGAGCGCCTCTACGCCTTGCCCGGCTTCGGCAACGTCAGCTTCATGCACTTCACCGATTGCCACGCACAGCTTCAGCCGATTCATTTCCGCGAGCCGAGCGTGAATCTGGGGCTCGGAGGCTCCGACGGCAAGCCGCCGCACCTCGTCGGCGAGGCCTTGCTCAAGCACTTCGGCATCGCGCCGGGCACCGCGAAGGCCCACGCGTTCACGTTTCTCGACTTCGACCGAGCCGCGCAGACCTACGGCCGAGTCGGTGGCTTCGCGCACCTGGCCACTCTGATCAAGCAGGTGCGCGCGTCGCGCCCGAACGCGCTGCTGCTCGACGGTGGCGACACCTGGCAGGGCTCGGCGACTGCGCTCTGGACCCAAGGGCAAGACATGGTCGACGCATGCAAGCTGCTCGGCGTCGACATGATGAGCGCGCACTGGGAGTTCACGCTCGGTGCGCGACGCGTGCAAGAGATCGTCGAGAACGACTTCAAGGGAAAGATCGCCTTCCTCGCGCAGAACATCAAGACCGCCGACTTCGGCGATCCGGTGTTCGAGCCGTATGCCACGCGCCAGATCAACGGCGTGCAGGTCGCCGTGATCGGCCAGGCGTTTCCCTACACGCCGATCGCCAACCCGCGCTACCTCGTGCCCGACTGGTCGTTCGGCATTCAGGACGAGAACATGCAGAAGGTCGTCGACGAGGTGCGCGCCAAGGGCGCCCGAGTCGTCGTCGTGCTCTCGCACAACGGCATGGATGTCGACCTGAAGATGGCCACGCGTGTGAGCGGCATCGATGCGATCCTCGGCGGGCACACACACGACGGCGTGCCCGCGCCGGTGATCGTGAAGAACCGCGGCGGGCAGACGCTGGTGACCAACGCGGGCTCGAACAGCAAGTTCCTCGGCGTGCTCGACTTCGACGTGAGAGGCGGTCGCATCCAGGACTTCCGCTACAGGCTGATGCCGGTTTTCTCGAACCTGCTGCCGGCCGACCGGGAGATGCAGGCCCAC
>JANYFX010000488.1 GCA_025359585.1 Rhizobacter sp.
TTGCCCGACGTGACCGTGGTGACGCCGGTGTGGAACGAGGCGAACGACGCGGTGCTGTTCTACGTCGGCTCACGCGGCCACCACGCCGACATCGGCGGCGTGACGCCGGGTTCGATGCCGCCGTTTTCAACCCGCATCGAAGAAGAGGGCGTGCAGATCGACAACGTGAAGCTGGTCGATCGAGGCGTGCTGCGCGAGAAGGAAATGCTGGACCTGCTTGCGAGCGGCACTTACCCGTCGCGTAACCCGCAGCAGAACATGGCCGACCTGAAAGCGCAGATCGCGGCCAACCAGAAGGGCGTGCAGGAACTCGGCAAGATGGTCGAGCAGTTCGGCCTCGATGTCGTTCAGGCCTACATGCGCCATGTGCAGGACAACGCCGAAGAGTCGGTGCGGCGTGTGATCACGAAGCTGAAAGACGGCGCCTTCACGCTGCCACTCGACAACGGCGCGCAGATCAGCGTGGCGATCCGCGTGAACGCCGCCGCGCGCACGGCACAGATCGACTTCACCGGGACCTCGGCGCAACTCGTCAACAACTTCAACGCGCCCACCGCCGTGTGCATGGCCGCCGTGTTGTACGTGTTCCGCACGCTGGTCAACGACGACATTCCGCTCAACGCAGGGTGCCTGAAGCCGCTCGAAGTCATCATCCCCGACGGCTCGATGCTGAACCCGCACCCGCCCGCCTCCGTCGTGGCGGGCAACGTCGAAACCTCGACCTGCATCACCAACGCGCTCTACGGCGCACTCGGCGCGATGGCCGCCGGCCAGTGCACGATGAACAACTTCACCTTCGGCAACGAGCGCTACCAGTACTACGAAACGATTTCCGGCGGCAGCGGCGCCGGGCCTGACTTCGACGGCACCTCGGTCGTGCAGACCCACATGACCAACTCGCGCCTCACCGACCCCGAGGTGCTGGAATTCCGATTCCCGGTGCGGCTCGACAGTTACGCGATCCGCGCCGGTTCGGGTGGCGCAGGCTTGCACAAGGGTGGCGACGGTGGCGTGCGCCGCGTGCGTTTCCTGGAGCCGATGACCGCGTCGATCCTGTCGAACGGACGCCATGCCGGCGCCTTCGGCCTGGCCGGCGGTGCGGCCGGCCAGCCGGGCATCAACCGGGTCGAGCGGGCCGACGGCCGGCGCGAGGCGCTCGATCACATCGGCTCGGTCGCGATGGGGCTGGGAGACGTGTTCGTGATTGAAACACCGGGCGGTGGAGGTTACGGGCAAGCCCCTGGCTTTGAAAAACCGGGCGCGGGGCTGTAAGAATGGCGACCTGGCCCCGACACATGCAGGTCGCCGATCGACGTGCTGAATCCGGTCGACAAGCAACCCCTTCATCTTCAGGAGAAACTTCATGAACCAACGCCTCATCGTCTCGTCCGCCCTGGCCTCCGTCCTCGCCATGGGCATGCTCACGAGCGTTCACGCGGCCGACGACAACGGCAAGGAAAAGTGCTACGGCGTCGCCAAGGCCGGTGCCAACGACTGCGCCAACCTGTCGGGTTCGCACTCCTGCGCCGGCCAATCGAAGAACGCCATGGGCGTGGACGAGTGGAACTACGTCGCCAAGGGCACCTGCGCCAAGATGGGCGGCAAGAGCGCAGAAGAAGCCAAGATGGCCATGAAGAAGTAAAGCCTTGCCGGTCGCGCGCCCCATGCCGTCGCCCGTCACCGAAGCTGCAGGCTCGGCGAGGCGTGCGCAGGGGCTGGCCGGCGATGCGGACGGTGCGGGCGCCGCGGACGTGGCGGGTGTGGGCATCGGCTTGCGCCAGCCGCACTACGCCGAAGTCTTCCACGCACCACCGCCGCTCGGCTTCGTCGAAGTTCATTCCGAGAACTTCTTCGCCGACGGCGGTGCCGCGTTGGCGGTGCTGCATCGCGCCCGCGCGATCTATCCCGTGAGCCTGCACGGTGTCGGCCTGGCACTCGGCTCGGCCGCCGGGCTCGACCCCTGGCACCTCGACCGGCTCGAACGGCTGGTGCAGCGCATCGAGCCCGCTCGGGTTTCCGACCACGCGTGCTTCGCGCGCGCCGTGCTCGCGCCCGGCCAGAGCGTCGTTCACGCCAACGACCTGCTGCCGATCGCGTTCACCGATGCATCGCTCGCCATCATGGTGGCCCATGTCACGCAGGTGCAAGAGCGCTTGCGCAGGCCGATGCTGGTCGAGAACCTGTCGTCCTACGTTTCCTTCGCCGACGACTCGATGAGCGAGCCGGAATTTTTTGCGCAGCTCTGCCGGCGCAGCGGCTGCGGCATGCTGCTCGATGTCAACAACATCATGGTCAACGCGCTCAATGCCGGCGCGCCCGATCCGCTCGAAGCGTGCTGCGCGTTCATCGACGCTTTGCCGCTCGGCATCGTCGGCGAGATTCACCTGGCGGGTTATGTCGATGCCGGCGAGATCGTCATCGACGACCACGGCAGCCGCGTGCGCCCCGAGGTATGGCGTGTCTACGAACATGCGCTCGACCGCTTCGGGGCGGTGCCCACGCTGGTCGAATGGGACACTGCGTTGCCCGCGCTCGACGTGCTGCTGGGCGAGGCCGCTCACGCGTCGCGTTTGATGGCGCAGGCCGCGCCGCGATGAGCCTGCAACCACCGCCCGAGCCGCGCGAAGCGCTGCGCCAGCGTCTGTTGCTCGCCGCGTTCGCAGCGCCAGCGGGCAGTGCCGCGCCCGGGCTCTCGATCCGCGAGCCGCAGATGCGTGCGCTGCGCGGTCTGGAGGCGTATCGGGCGAATGCCGAAGCCCTCGCCGAGCGCGCCTTGAGCGCCGTCTTCGCGACCGTGCAGCCGATGGTCGGCGAAGAAAACTTCGGTCGGCTCGCGCGCGAGTTCTGGCAAGCCCGGCCACCCGAGCGTGGCGACATGGGCGAGTGGGGCGAAGCCTTTCCGGCGTGGCTCGGCACGCACGCAGCGATGGCGCAGTGGCCCTACCTCGGCGACTGCGCGCGGCTCGATATGGCCTTGCATCACAACGAGCGCGCGGCCGATGCGGTGTTCGACGCGGCGTCCTTGTCGCTGCTCGAATCGACCGACCCCGAGGCGCTGGTCTTGCAGCTGATGCCCGGCACGGCCTTGCTGCTTTCGGCCTGGCCGATCGCCAGCATTCACGCGGCCCACCGTGTCGATGAAGCGCAGAGCGAAGCGGCCTTCGCCGCGGTGCGTGCCGCGCTCGACGCTCAACGCGGCGAGCCGGTTCTGGTGGTGCGCCAGGGCTGGCGCGCGGTGGTGCGTGTGCTCGGCCCGGCCGAGGCCGACTGGACCGCGAGCCTGCTGGCAGGCGCGAACCTGTCGGCCGCACTCGAGCACGCCGGCGAATCTTTCGACTTCGGCACGTGGCTCGCCACCGCCTTGCGCGAACAGTGGGTGAAAGGTGTGGCCTTGTCGAGCGACTGAGGTTCAGCTTCTCAACCAGGAACACGGCATGACAACTCACAACCCTCTGGCACGCCTGTGGTCCCTGACTGAACGCAGCGCGGCGGCGCTGACCTGGCTGCAGCCCGCGGCACAACTCGCGGCCCGCTGGTACCTGGCCTCGGTGTTCTTCCGTTCGGGCCTGACCAAACTGCGCGATTGGGACACCACGCTCGCGCTGTTCGCCGACGAATACCACGTGCCCCTGCTGAACCCGACCGTCGCCGCGTTCATGGGCACCGGCGCCGAGCTCGTGTTGCCGGTGTTGCTCGTGTTCGGTTTGTTCGGCCGGGTGGCAGCCCTCGGCCTCTCGGTGCTGAACGTGGTCGCGGTGCTGAGCCTGATGGACGTGCCCGACGCCGCGCTGATGGGCCACGTCTTCTGGGGCTGCCTGCTGATCGCCTTGTTGTTGTGGGGCCCGGGGCGTTGGTCGATGGACCGATTCATGATTCCACGTTTGCGCGCCCGGGTGTTCGGCCAGCAGCCGCAGGCCGAGGCCCGATACACTGCGCCGAGCCATCCGCTGCGCCATTGACAAGCCCCCACATGCCGCTTCGTGCCAACCTTCTCTCGCGCCGCCAGGTCATCGCCAGTGCGGCGCTTTTTCCTTGGGCGCGCAGCGCCTTCGCGGCCGACACAGCGGGCTGGGAAAAGATCGAGCGTGTCGCGCGTGGCCAGAGTGTCTACTTCAACGCCTGGGCCGGCAGCGAGCGCATCAACGCCTACCTGCAGTGGGCCGGCGCCGAGGTCGACAAACGCTTCGGCGTGAAGCTCGAACACGTGAAGATCAGCGACACCGCCGAGGTCGTCAAGCGCGTGCGCGCCGAGAAACAAGCGGGGCGCGTCGCCGACGGCTCGGTCGATGCGGTCTGGATCAACGGCGAGAACTTCGGCGCGATGAAACGCGAGGCGATGCTGTTCGGTCCCTTCGCCGAGTCTTTGCCGAGCTATGCGGGCGTCGACACGCTCGGCAAGCCGACGACGCGCGTCGACTTTTCGGAAGCCGTGGCCGGCATGGAAGCGCCCTGGGGCATGGCCCAGCTGACCTTCTACGCCGACGCGAAACGTGTGCCGCAGCCACCGCGCAGCGTTGCCGAACTGCTCGAATTCGCGCGCAAGAACCCGGGCCGCACCACCTACCCGAAGCCGCCGAACTTTCACGGCACGACCTTCGTGAAACAGGTGCTGCTCGAAGTCTCGGCCGACCGCAAACCGTTCTATGCGCCGGTGCCGGGCGAAGGGTTCGACGCCTTGACCGCGCCGCTGTGGCGCACGCTCGATGCCTTGCACCCATCGCAGTGGCGCCAAGGCAAGCAGTTTCCGGCCCACAACGCCGCCATGCGCCAGATGCTGGCCGATGGCGAGCTGCTGACCTGCCTGACCTTCAACCCCAACGAAGCCGCCAACGAGATCGCCGCGAAACGCCTGCCCGACACGGTCACGAGCTGGCAACACAGCGCCGGCACGATCGGCAACACGCACTTCATCGCGGTCCCTTTCAATGCACGCGCCAAGGAAGGCGCGCAGGTGCTGATCAACTTCCTGCTCTCGCCGCAGGCCCAGGCGCGCAAGGCCGACATCCGCTTCTGGGGCGACCCGACCGTGCTCGCCGTCGAGCGGCTCGGCGCGGCCGACAAGGCCTTGTTCAACGACAGCGCTGCGCCCGGTTCGGTGCTGGCACCCGCGCCCGCCTTGCCCGAGCCGCACGCCTCGTGGGTGCCGGCGCTCGAACGCGAGTGGTTGCGTCGTTACGGTCAGTGAGCCCGTGGACACGCGGCCCGGGTGTCGCAGGCGTCCGCACGCGCTGGCTGTTTTTGCTCGTGCCTTTGTTGCTGTTCGCGCTGCCCTTGGCGGGCGCGCTGCTGCTCGGCCTGTCCAGTGCGTTCGACGCTTCGGGTTGGCGTTTGATGATCGACGATTCGCAGCTCTGCGCGGGCCTGCGCCTGAGCCTGTGGGTGGGCAGCGCGAGCCTGTTGCTCAGTGCGGCGAGCACGCTCTGGCTGGTCACGTATTTGCACGGCAGCGTGGCCTGGCAGCGTGTGCAAGCTGGCCTCGGCGCCGTGCTCGCGTTGCCGCACGCCGCGTTCGCCGTGGGCCTGGGCCTGTTGTTGATGCCGAGCGGTTTGCCGGCACGTTTGCTCGCGCTGGTCACCGGCTGGAGCTCACCGCCGGATGTGGCCACCGTGCAAGACCGTTTCGGCCTCGCGTTGATCGCCGGCCTGGTGCTGAAAGAAGTGCCGTTCCTGTTGTGGAACGTGCTCGCGCTGCTGCAGCGGGCCGGGCAGGGCGCACAACTCGAACGCCAGTTGCAGGTCGGTGCGAGCTTTGGCTACGCGGCGCGCAGCGTGTGGTGGCGCGTGCTGTGGCCGCAGCTGCTGCCGCGCCTGGCGCTGCCTTTGCTTGCGGTCTGGGCCTATGGCCTCACGGTCGTCGACATGGCTCTGGTACTCGGGCCGACCCAGCCGCCCACGCTTGCGGTGCTGGCCTGGGGCTGGCTGCTCGACGCCGACGCGCTCGTCAACCGGCAGGGTGCGAGCGCGGCGTTGCTGCTCACGCTGATGACGTTCGCCGGTGCACTGGTCGCGCTGCTGGCGTGGCGCGTCGTGCGGCCGGTCTGGCGGCGGCGCAGTGTGCGCGGCGACCGCGCGCCTTGGCGCGGCCCGAGCGTGGCGCCGCGCCGCGTGGCGTTCTTCGCCGCCTGCGTTTACGGCGTTGTGCTGTTGCTGCTGCTGTTCACGTCGTTCGTCGGCGTCTGGTCGTTCCCGTCCTTGCTGCCGCAACTGTGGAGCGCCGAGGCCTGGTCGAGCCCGGCACGCGGCGCATCGACCGTGGGCCTGACCGCCTGGCTCGCGCTGTGCTCGGCCGCGAGCGGCCTCGTGGTTGCGGTGCTGTGGCTCGAGAACACCCCCGCGCATTGGGACACGCGTGCCGCGCCTTGGGTGTTCGCGCCGATGCTGGTGCCGGGCGTGTTGTTCGTCGCCGGCCTGTACCGCCTGACGCTGTGGCTCGGCATCGACGGCCGCTTCACAGGCCTGTGGTTGGCGCACGGCCTGTTCACCGCACCGTATGCGCTGGTGGCGCTGGCGCCGGCCTACCGTGGCTTCGACGTACGCTACCAGCAGACCGCACACGCGCTCGGCCGCACCCAGGCCGCGTTCCTGTGGCGCATCAAATGGCCGATGCTCGCAGCACCCATCGCCGCCGCATTCGCGGTGGCCTTTGCCGTCAGCGTCACGCAGTACTTGAGCACGCAGTTCGTCGGCGCCGGGCGCTACGCCACCCTCACCACCGAAGCGATCACGCTGGCCTCGGGCGGGCAGCGCAGCGCACTCGCGGCCTTCGCGTTGATGCAGGCGCTGTTGCCCGCGCTGGTGTTCGGCGCTGCGCTGTGGGTCGGGCAATGGCACGCGCGCCGAACCGGTGACCTTCATGCTTGAGCTGAACGACATTCAGATCGAGACCGCGGGCCGTGTGCTGGTGCGGCAGCTGTCGGCGCGCGTGGCTGCCGGCGAGGTGCTGGCGGTGATGGGCGAGAGCGGTTCGGGCAAGTCGTCGCTGCTCGCCTACCTGTGCGGCACGCTCGCGCCGGGGCTGATCGGGCGCGGTGAAATCCGGCTCTTCGGCGAGCCGATTCACGGTTTGCCGACGGCCCGGCGCCGGGTTGCGATCCTGTTCCAGGACGACCTCTTGTTCCCGCACCTGAACGTGCAGGACAACCTGCTGTTCGCGCTGCCGGCAGCGCGGGGTGCAAGCCGCGCCGAGCGGCTCGCCAAGGCCCATGCCGCGCTTGCCGAGGCGGGCCTCGCAGGCTACGGCGAACGTTCGGTGCACACGCTCTCGGGCGGCCAGCGCGCGCGTGTCTCGGTGCTGCGTGCCTTGCTCGCCGAGCCGTGCGCGGTGTTGCTCGACGAACCTTTTTCACGCCTCGACACGGCGCTGCGCGAGCGCTTTCGCAGCTTCGTGTTCGAGCGCCTTCGCGCGCAGGCCATTCCTGCGGTGCTGGTCACGCACGACCCGCAAGATGTGCCCCCCGGCGCGCAGTGCATTGGCCTGACGAGCGAGGCCGAGCGTGTTTGACCGCGCCGCGATCGCCGTGCTGAAACCCGTGCTCACGCGCGCGGCGCGCGGCCTCTCGCGGCTCGGGCTGCGCGCCGACCAGGTCACGCTCGGCGGTTTTGCGATCGGCATGGGCGCCGCTGCGGCCATCGCCACGCAGCACCCGCTCATCGGCCTCGCCGCCATGTTGCTGAGCCGTCTGTGCGATGGCCTCGACGGCGCCATCGCCCGCCTCGGCACGCCGAGCGACCGTGGCGCCTTTCTCGACATCTCGCTCGACTTCGTTTTTTACGCCAGCATCCCGCTCGCCTTCGGCGTGGCCGACCCGGCTGCGAACGCGCTCGCGGCGGCGGTGCTGCTCGGTGCGTTCGTCGGCACGACTTCGACCTTTCTCGCCTTCGCCGTCGTCGCCGCGCAGCGCGGCTTGCAGAGCACGGCCTCCCCGGCCAAAGGCATCTACTACCTGGGCGGTCTGACCGAAGCGACCGAGACACTCGCCTGCTTCACGCTGATGTGCCTGTGGCCACAGCACTTCGCGCTGTTCGCTTTCATCTTCGCGGCGTTCTGTGCCCTGACCACGCTCACACGCCTGTGGGCCGGCTGGTCGGTTTTCTCCGAGCCACGCGCATGACACGCAAACAATGGGTTCTGGTCGCCGCCGTGCTTGCTGCGGTGCTGGCGTTTTTTGTGCTCGACATCGGGCGTTACCTGAGCCTCGACTTCATCCGCTCGCAGCAGGCCGGGTTCGTGGCGCTGTATGCAGAAAAGCCCGCCGTGGTGATCGCCGTTTTCTTCGCGATCTACATCGCGGTCACGGCACTTTCGCTGCCCGGCGCCACCATCCTGACGCTCGCCGCCGGTGCGATTTTCGGCCTGGGTGTGGGCACCGTCATCGCGTCGTTCGCTTCCAGCATCGGCGCGCTGCTGGCGTTCTGGGTCGCACGCTCGGTGCTGCGCGAATCGGTGCAGAAGCGCTTCGGTTCACGGCTCGCCGAGATCGACCGGGGCATCGAAAAGGACGGCGCTTATTACCTCGTCAGCCTGCGCTTGCTGCCGCTGTTTCCCTTCTTCGTGATCAACCTCGTGATGGGGCTGACCGGCATCAAGGCCACCACCTTCTACATCGCGAGCCAGATCGGCATGTTCGCCGGCACCGTGGTCTACGTGAACGCGGGCACGCAGCTCGCGCGCATCGGCTCGCTGCGCGACATCGCGTCGCCCTCCTTGATCGCCTCGTTCGTGCTGCTCGCTGTGTTCCCGCTGATCGCCGGCAGGCTCGTCGATGCGCTGCGCGCGCGCAAGGTCTATGCACAGTGGGCGCACCTGAAGCCAAAGCGCTTCGACCGCAATCTCGTCGTCATCGGAGCCGGTGCGGCCGGGCTGGTGTCGAGCTACATCGCAGCGGCGGTCAAGGCCAGGGTCACGCTGATCGAGGCGCACAAGATGGGCGGCGACTGCCTGAACTATGGCTGCGTGCCGAGCAAGGCGCTGATCCGCACCGCGACACTCGTGCAGCAGATGAAACACTCCGCGCGCTACGGCGTGGCGTCTGCGAGCGTGAGCTTCAGCTTTGCCGATGTGATGGAACGTGTGGCGCGGGTCGTGCACGAGGTCGAGCCGCACGACTCGGTCGAGCGCTACACCGCGCTCGGTGTGGACGTTGTGCAAGGGCACGCACGCATCGTCAACCCGTGGACGGTCGAGATCGACCTGGGCAATGGCCAGCAGCAAACCCTCACCACCCGCAGCATCGTCGTGGCCACCGGCGCACGGCCCTTCGTGCCCGACTTGCCCGGTCTGGCCGAGATCGGCTGCCTGACCAGCGACACGCTCTGGGGCCTGCGCGAACTGCCGAAGCGTTTGCTGGTGCTCGGTGGCGGCCCGATCGGCTGCGAGCTGGCGCAGTGTTTCGCGCGGCTCGGATCGAAGGTCACGCTGGTCGAGATGGCGCCGCGTTTGCTGGTGCGTGAAGACGACGAAGTCTCGGCACTCGTGGCCGAGGCGCTGCGCGCAGATGGTGTCGAGCTGCTGACGGGCCACAAGGCCCTGCGCTGCGGTGTGGCCGACTCGCGCTTCATCGTGCTCGAATCGGGCGGCCAGGCGAAACGCGTCGAGTTCGATCAGCTGCTCTGCGCCGTTGGCCGTGTGGCGCGGCTGAGCGGCTTTGGCCTGGAGGAGCTCGGCATCCATGACCCCGCCACGCCGGCGCGCCCGATCGAGGCCGACGCCTGGCTGCAAACGCGCTTCCCGAACATCTTCGCGGCCGGCGACGTGGCCGGGCCCTACCAGTTCACGCACACCGCCGCGCACCAGGCCTGGTATGCATCGGTCAACGCGCTGTTCGGCAGCTTCAAGAGATTCAAGGCCGACTACTCGGTGATCCCGGCCGCGACCTTCGTCGACCCCGAGCTGGCGCGTGTCGGCCTGAACGAGCGTGAAGCGAAGCAGCAAGGCGTGGTCTATGAAGTGACACGTTTCGAGCTGAAGGAGCTCGACCGCGCCATCGCCGACAGCGCGACCACCGGTTTCGTCAAGGTGCTGACGGTGCCTGGCCGTGACCGCATCCTCGGCGTGACGATCATGGGCGCGCACGCCGCCGACCTGTTGGCCGAGTACGTGCTGGCGATGAAACACGGCCTCGGCCTGAACAAGATTCTCGGCACGATCCACACCTACCCGACTTTTTCAGAAGCCAACAAATACGCCGCCGGCGAGTGGAAACGCGCGCACCAGCCACAGCGGCTTCTGGCGTGGGTGGCGCGTTACCACGCGTGGCGCCGGCACTGAGCACACGGCGATGGCGCATAGGAGAAAATGGTTGCCATGAAATGGCTCGGCATCCTTTGCATCGGCTTCGCGTTCCAGGTGGCGCGGGCCGACACACCACTGCCTTTCGGCGTGGCCGGCAGCGCACCGGCTGCGCCCTGGCATGTGGCCGGGCTGCCCAAACAGAGCAAACCCTTCACGAAGTTTTCCGTGATCGATCTCGACGGCCGCCGCGCATTGCGCGTCGAGGCCAGCAGCTCCTACGGCAACCTCGTGCACCCGCTGACACCGGCGCGGCCGGTGGCGCAGTTGCGCTGGCAATGGCGCGCCGACGAGCTGATCGAGGCCGACGATCTGCGCACCAAGGCGGGCGACGACACCGCACTCAAAGTCTGCGTGTTCTTCGATCTGCCGCTCGACAAGGTGCCGTTCGTCGAGCGCCAGTTGTTGCGCGTGGTGCGCAGCCAGTCGACCGAACCCCTGCCCGCCGCCACCGTTTGTTATGTGTGGGACGCCCACCTGCCGGTCGGCACGGCGATCCCCAGCGCGTTCACGAAACGGTTGCGCTACAAGGTACTCGAGAGCGGGCCGGCGCGCTTGCACCAGTGGACGACGGAGCGGCGCAACCTCGCGGCCGACTTCATCGAACTGTTCGGTGACGAGAGCACCGAGGTGCCCGCGGTGACCGGCGTCGCGCTCGGTGCCGACGCCGACAACACGCAAGGCCACAGCCTCGCGCACGTCGCCGACGTGGTGATCGAGCCTTGACACCGCGCGCCGGGTTCGCGAACGCGTGATGCGCCTCGTCGTGCTCGCGAGCCTTTGATGCAGCGCTCACTGCTCGTGACCGCGTGAAGCACCTCGTCCTGCTCGGTGCGGGCCACGCGCACGTTCAAGTGCTGCACGACCTGGCGCGCGAGCCGCTGCCGGCCGCGCGTGTCACGCTGGTCTCGCCCTTTGCCGAGCTGGTGTATTCGGGCATGGTGCCGGGGCTGGTGGCGGGGCACTACGCTGCGGCCGATTGCAGCATCGCGCTCGCGCCGCTGGCGGCCCGCGCGGGCGCCGGGTTCGACATGCAGGCTGCGGTGCGCGTCGATGCCACGGCGCGCGCGCTCGTGCTCGCCGACGGCAGTGCCATGTCGTTCGATGTTCTCAGCATCGACACCGGCGCCGCGATGGACCGCGACCGCATCCCCGGTGCACGAGAACACGCGCTGTTCGTGCGGCCGATCGAGCACTTCGTGAAGCTGCTGCAAGCGCTGCTCGACCTGGCCGAGCGCCGCACGCTGAGCCTGGTGGTGGTCGGTGCGGGCGCGGGCGGTGTGGAGCTCGCACTGGCGCTGCAGTACCGGCTCGGCGAGCGGGCGCGCCTGAGCCTCGTCACGGGCGGCACGCCACCGCTGTCGAGTCATCCAGCGTCGGTGCAGGCACGTGTGCTGCGTGCGCTCAAGCGCGCTGGCGTCACCGTGTTCGAAGACAGCTGCCGCGAGATCGAAGCCGGCCATGTCGTGCTCGGGGGCGGCGCGCGGCTGGTGTGCGACGCGCCGCTGCTGGCGACCGGCGCGAGCGCACCGACCTGGCTGGTGCAGACCGGTCTGGCGCTCGACGAACAAGGCTTCGTTGCTACCGGCGCCACGCTGCAGAGCACGTCGCACCCGCAGGTGTTCGCGGCCGGCGACGTGGCTTCACGCAGCGACGCGCACCGGCCCCGCAGCGGCGTCTACGCCGTGCGTGCCGGGCCGCCGCTGGCCTTGAACCTGCGCCGCTTCATGGCCGGTGGGGCGCTGGAGAACCACATGCCACAACGGCACGCGCTCAACCTGATCTCGTGCGGCGAGCGCCGTGCGATCGCGTCGTGGGGGAGTTGGTCGGCCGAGGGGCGTTGGGTGTGGTGGTGGAAAGACCGGATCGACCGGGCGTTCGTGGCGCACTTTCGCTGAGAGGGGAAGCGCAGCGCACGTTGCGTGGCGGACCGCTCGTGGCACGAAACGTGCCGACCCGGCGCTCGCTCCCCGGGCACCGCTATAGTGCACGGCGCCATGTCCACCCGCCCGATCAAGACCCCCACGACCAGCACCCCGAGCGCACGGAGATCGGCCTCCGCATGGGCGCGCGACCTGCTGCCCGCACGCATCACGGTCGATGCGCGAGAGCGCTTGCGCGTCGCCGCCGGTGCGGCGATCGGCGTGCTGCTGACCGGCCTGCTGTGCCGCCTGGTCGGGTTGCAGGGCAGTGTGCTGCCGTGGCTGGTCGCGCCGATCGGCGCGAGTGCGGTGCTCGTGTTCGGCGTGCCCGGCAGCCCGATGGCGCAGCCCTGGGCCGTCGTCGGCGGCAACACCGTGTCGGCCCTGGCGGGCATCGTGTGCGTGCTCGCGTTCGGCGGCGGGCCGTGGGTCGCCGGCCTGGCCGTCGGGCTCGCGATCGCGGCGATGTTCATGCTGCGCTGCCTGCACCCGCCGGGCGGCGCGTGTGCGCTGGTGACGGTGCTCGGCGCGGTGGCAGACCCGCACTTTGCGATCGTCCCCGTGTTGCTGAACTCGGTCGTTCTGGTCGCTGCCGGCGTGGCCTACAACACCGCGACGCGGCGGCGTTATCCGCATGGCCAGCAGCATGTTGCGGCGTCGCCCGACACGGCCGCGCATCTCTTCGAAGAAGCCGATCTGGACGCCGTGATCGCCCGCTACAACCAGGTGCTCGACATCGGCCGCGACGACTTGCAGGACTTGCTGGGGCAGGCCGAGTTGCAAGCCTATCGGCGCAAGATGGGTGCGACCCGTTGCGCCGACATCATGTCGCGCGAGCTCGTCACGACCGAGTTCGGCACCTCGTTGCAGGACGCCTGGGCGCTGCTTCGGGCCAAGGGCATCAAGTCGCTGCCGGTCGTCGATCGGGCGCGGCACATCGTCGGCATCGTCACGCTCGCCGACTTTCTCAAGGGGGCCGAACTCGACCTGCACGCCGGCTGGGCCGGGCGGCTGCGCTCCATGATCCGCGCAACGACGACCTCGCACTCGGACAAGCCCGAGGTCGTCGGCCAGATCATGACGCGAAGGGTGCGTGTGGCGAGCGCCGACCGGCCGATCAGCGAGCTGGTGCCGGTGTTCGCGGCCACCGGCCACCATCACATTCCGATCATCGATGCCGAACAAC
>JANYFX010000497.1 GCA_025359585.1 Rhizobacter sp.
TGCCACGCTCGGTTGCCAGCGTCTGGTCGCCGCGCTCGAAGGCGCCGGTGGCCGCGTGCAGGCCGTTGGCATAAAGCTCGAACGAGGTCGGTGCGCGTTCGCTCGCACTCAGCGTGCCCGACAGATTCCACGACGGGCTGAGTTTGTAGACGTTCGACAGCGAGGCACTGCGCAGCGAAAAACTGCGTTGCGCCGCCTGGCCGAACTTCGGCGCGCCCGGGTCGACGTCACCTTCCGAGCTGACCTTGGCGTGCTCGACGCGCAGGCCCGCGCTGAGCGTGCCGAGCGGCCACGCGGTCTCTTCGGTGATGAACACAGCCTGCCGGCGCGTGCGGGTGGTCGGCACGAAGGCCTCGTCGCCGAGCGCCGAAAAGTCGAAGTCTTCGGCCTGCACACCGACCAGCCCGCGCAGCGGCCCTATCGGTGCATGTTCGAGCTCGACGCGGGCTTCGGTGCCGGCGGTCTTGAAGGTCGTGCCGATGGCGCCCGAGCCTTCGATCTCTTCGTGCTTGTAGCGTGTGTCGTTGAGCTGAACCCGCAGCGTGCGGAACGGACCGTCGATGTCGCGCAACTCACCGGCCACGCCGAAGTGGTCACGCTTCATGCGGATCACCACGTCGGGCTCGGCGACCACGCCGTAGCGGCTGTCGTAGGTGTCGGCCGAGAGGCCGAGATAACCCCGATCGAAGGTCAACGAGCTGCCGAAAGCGCCGCCGCTGGTGCGTGCCGCCGAGTTGCGGATGCGGTCGGTCGCATCGAGCGCCGTGCCGCCTTCGACGGGTGTGTAGCGCGGCACCTTCAGGTCGGAGGTCTGGCGCCCGAACACGTCGGCATGGATCGCGTACTGGCCGTTGCCGGCTTCGACGAGCGCCGCGCCACCGCGTTCGCTTTCGGCGCCGCCGAAGCGCACTTCGGCCGCGCCCGACACGCCGTTCAGGGCCTCTTTCGGAATGCGGTTGTCGAGTGCATAGACCACGCCACCGACCGCGCTGCCGCCGTAGAGCAGCGCACCTGGCCCGCGCAGCACCTCGATGCGCTCGACCACGAGCGGGTCGATCGGCACCGCGTGGTCGAAGCTCAGGCTCGACGCGTCGAGCGACGCACCGGCGTTGCTGAGCACGCGCACGCGGTCGCCGTCGAGGCCGCGAATGACCGGCCGGTTGGCGTTCGGGCCGAAGTAGCTCGACGACACACCGGGCAGGCCGTTCAGCGTTTCGCCGAGCGAGCCGGCGCGGCGCAGCACGAGCTCGTCGCCGCTGAGCACCGAGACCGGTGCGGCGAGCTCGGTCGAACGCAGCGGGTTGCCGGTGACGACGATCTCCTTCAGCGTTGTGACCTTGGCAGGTGCCGACGCGGCAGCGGCCGGTTCGGGCGCGGTTTGTTGGGCATGAAGAACAGGCGCGAATGCGGCGCCCAGCGCGATCACCAGCGCATGGCGCTGGAACACGAAATTCGGGTTCATGAAAATTCCTGGCGTGGGCAGCAAGCCCGTGGTCCGGGCCCGGCGCACAGCCGCGCGGATCAGTGCGCGGCGTGGCGGGCAGCAACGAGGCCGCGCAGCGCGCGGCCGGTTCGTCAGACCTGCGCGGGAGGGCCGCGCGCGAGGAAGCCCGCGGCTTGAGCGGCGAGTTGCCAGCCCGGGTGCAACTGCTCGGTGCCGGTGGTCGGTTCTTGCAGTGCGAGGGCCAGCGTGTCGCCGCAGGCCAGGTCGGCGTGGCCGGCCTGGTCGTAGAGATCGCAGCCGCGTTCGTTGTCGTGGCCGGCGAACAGCGCCTTCACCCACGACATCTCGGCTTGCGGCGCCTCGGCCGAGGCGTGCACGAAACCATGCCCGACAAAAGGCGCGTGAACGATGCGGTGCATCAGGCCGAGCGCCTGCGCCAGCACGAACGCGAACAGCACACCGGTGATCAGTGCGCGCTGCAGGCGATGGGTGGCGTGGCGAAAAGGCATGGTCAGCGGTTCGAAGCGGCGCAGTCTAACAAGCTCTGCGCTGCGCGCCTCTCAGGCCGGCTGCACCAAGGCCGCGAAGGTCTTGCGAAACTTCTCGACCTTCGGCGCCACCACCATCGCGCAGTAACCCTGGTTCGGGTGGTTGGCGAAGTAGTGCTGGTGGTAATCCTCGGCACGCGAATAGTTCTGCTCTGGCACCAGTTCGGTCACTGCGCGGCCGCCGTGCAACGCGTTCACTTCCGCCAGCACTTCGCGCGCGACCGTTTGCTGCGCCGCGTTGTGGAAGTAGATGCCCGAGCGGTACTGCGTGCCGCTGTCGTTGCCCTGGCGGTTCAGCGTGGTCGGGTCATGGATCACGAAGAAGATTTCGAGCACCTCGCGCAGCGTGATCTCGCCCGGGTCGAAGGTGACCCGCACCACCTCGGCGTGGCCGGTCGTGCCGCTGCAGACTTGCTCGTAGCTCGGGTTCATCACCGGCCCGTTGCAGTAGCCCGACTCGACCGAGACCACGCCCTTGACACGCTCGTAAACCGCTTCGGTGCACCAGAAGCAGCCGCCGCCGAGCGTGATGGTTTCAGTGGAGATGAGGTTCATGCGCGCTCCGTCGAGGGTGGACAAGAAGCGCATTGTCGGCTGTGCCGCACGGCCGCGCGGCCGTGGGG
>JANYFX010000559.1 GCA_025359585.1 Rhizobacter sp.
CGAGTTCGGCGGCAAGTGCGCTGACCACGTCGCCGCTCTTGCCGTCGCGCTTCTTGACCGCGCGCAGCAGGTCGAGCGCCATGATGTTGCCGGCACCCTCCCAGATCGAGTTGAGCGGCATCTCGCGGTAGATGCGTGCCATCAAGCCCTCGCCATGTTCTTCGACGTAGCCGTTGCCACCCAGGCACTCCATCGCCTCCTGCGCCAGCATCGACCCGCGCTTGCAGACCCAGAACTTCGCGACCGGCGTGAGCACACGCCGCATCAGCGCCTCGAAGGGATCGTCGTGCCGGTCGATCGCCCGCGCAAGCCGCATGGCCAGCGCCGTGGCGGCTTCGCTCTCGATCGCGATGTCGGCGAGCACGTTCTGCATCAGCGGCTGTTCGATCAGCCGCTTGCCGAAGGCCTGGCGCCGCGCGCAGTGGTGCAGCGCGAGGGCGACCGCACCACGCATCAGCCCGGCGGTGCCGAGCGCGCAGTCGAGGCGCGTCAACGTGCCCATCTCCAGGATCTGCGGAATGCCGCGCCCTTCTTCGCCCACCAGCCACGCGAGCGCGCCGTTGAACTCGACTTCGGAACTGGCGTTGGCGTGGTTGCCGAGTTTGTCCTTGAGGCGCTGGATGTTGATGCCGTTCAGGCTGCCATCGGGCAAGACGCGTGGCAGGAAGAAGCAGCTCAGGCCCGCCGGTGTCTGCGCGAGCACAAGAAACGCGTCGCTCATCGGCGCCGAGAAGAACCACTTGTGGCCGATGAGCCTGTGGCAGCGGCCCCAAGCGGTGTCTTCCACGAATTCGGCACGGGTGGTGTTCGCGCGCACGTCGGAGCCGCCCTGCTTCTCGGTCATGCCCATGCCCATGGTCACGCCGGTCTTGCTGCCGACGAAGGCCAGGCGCGGGTCGTACTGCGTGCTCGCGAGTTTGTCGAACCAGTCGCCGAACACAGCAGCGTTGCCGCGCAAGGCCGGCGTGACCGCGTAGCTCATCGACACCGGGCACAGCACCGAAGGTTCGAGCTGCGTGAACATCAGGAAGCCGGCCGCACGCTCGATGTGTGCACCCTGCCCCTGCGACCACGGCGTGGCGTGCAGGCCAGCACCGACCGCTGCGCCGAGCAGTGCGTGGTAGCTCGGGTGGAACTCGACGCTGTCGCTGCGGTGGCCAAAGCGGTCGTGCGTGTGCAGGCTCGGCTTGTGTACGTTGGCCAGCCGCGCGTGCGTTTGCATCGCCTCGCTGCCCAGCAGCGCACCGAACGAGACGCGTGCTTCTTCGCTCGCACCCGGCGCATGAAAGGCCAGCGCGTCGCGCAGCGCCCGATCACCGCTGTAGACGTTGTGACCGGTCAGCGCGGTGCTCTGGTTCAGCACCTCGTGCGTGACGGCAGGCGCGTTCATGAAAAGCCTCAGACCAGCTTGACGACCTGCTTGCCGAAGTTCTTGCCCTTCAGCAAACCGAGGAAGGCCTCGGGTGCGGCGGCCAGCCCTTGCGCCACGCTCTCGCGGTACTTGAGCTTTCCGGTCGCGACCATCGTGCCCAGTTCCTTCAGCGCTTCCGGCCAGAACTGCATGTGCTCGCCGACGATGAAACCTTCGATCGTCAGGCGCGACTGCAACAGCACTTGCGGGTTCTTCAGCGGAATCGGCTCGCCGTCGTAGCCGCTGATCATGCCGCACAAGGCGATGCGGCCGAAGGCGTTCATGCGCGCCAGCACCGCGTCGAAAACCGCCCCGCCGACGTTCTCGAAGCATCCGTCCACGCCGTCCGGCGTGGCGGCCTTCAGCGCTTCGTAGAGCGACTTGGAATCCTTGTGCGCCTTGTAGTCGACACAGGCATCGAAGCCGAGTTCGCTCACCACGTAGCCGCACTTGTCGGCACCACCGGCGATGCCGACCGCACGGCATCCGCGTGCCTTGGCGAGCTGGCCGACCGCGCTGCCGACCGCGCCGCTGGCCGCGCTGACGACGATGGTTTGCCCGGCCTTCGGCTTGCAGATCTGCGTGAGGCCGTACCAGGCGGTCACGCCCGGCATGCCGACGGCGCCGAGGTAGGCCGAGAGCGGAATGTGCGTGGTGTCGACCTTGCGCAGAACCCCCGGTGTGGCCGCGTCGGCGACGCTGTAATGCTGCCAGCCGCCGAAGCCGACGACCTTGTCGCCGACCTTGTAGTGTTCGTTCTTCGACGCGACGACTTCGCCGACCGTGCCTCCCTGCATCACCGCATTGAGCGGCTGCGGCACGGCATAACTTTTCGCATCGTTCATGCGGCCGCGCATGTACGGGTCGAGGCTCATGAAGTGGTTGCGCACCAGCACCTGGCCGTCTTTCAACTCGGGCACCTCGACCTCCATGAGCTTGAAGTTGTCGACGCTGGCTTCGCCGTTCGGGCGTGAGACGAGGTGGATCTGCTGGTTCGTGGTCATGGTGTTTCCTTGTGGGTTCAATCGGTGGACAGCGGCGGCAGCTGCTGCGCGTTCGCTGCCGTGGCGCCGACCGGCAGGCGCTTCACGTACTTGAAGGTGCCGGTCGAGTGCGAGCAGGCGCGGCCCTTGGCGTCATAGATCGTGGCCTCGGAGAAGGCCATCGTGGCGGTGCGGTGCATCAGCCGGCCCTTGGCAACCAGCGGGCCGAGGGCGGGTTGCATGAAGCTCGTCTTCATCTCGATCGTGACGACACCCATGTCCTTCTGCACGCTGCGTGCGGCCACCGCCATCGTCACGTCGAGCAGCGTCATGCACGCGCCACCATGGGTCACCTGAAAGCTGTTCATGTGCTCGGGCAGCGCGGTGTAGTTCAGCTCGGACTCGCCCGAATCGAAGCGCTCGATCGTGAAACCGAGGTGTTCGACGAACGGGACAAGGATGCCGGTCTTGATGCTCATGCAGCGCCGTTCATGCTGCGCCGAGCACGACGCTCACGCCGCCGTCGACCGCCAACCACTGGCCTGTGATGTGCTTGCCGGCTTCGCTCGCGTAAAGCAGCGCGATGCCTTTCAGATCGTCGTCGTCGCCCAGGCGGCCGAGCGGCGCTTTCGCGGCCATCTTGTCTTCGCCG
>JANYFX010000571.1 GCA_025359585.1 Rhizobacter sp.
CCGCTGGTGGCCGGTGTTCGGCGCGGTCTATTTCGTGGTCGCCGTCAAGCGTGTGCGGGGCATGCGGCTGATCGGCCTGGCGCGCGCGCAGCGGGTCGTCAAACAGGCCGCGCCGGCACCGGTCGTTGCCAACAACCATCACAACACGAACAACGATTCCCATGAACACTGAACAAACCGCCATCAGGCGCCCGCAGGTGACGGTCTACACCGACGGCGCCTGCAAGGGCAACCCCGGCAAGGGCGGCTGGGGCGCGTGGCTGCGGACCGGCGAACACGAGAAGGAGTTGTTCGGCGGCGAGGCGCTGACCACCAACAACCGCATGGAGCTCACCGCCGTGATCGAAGCGCTGAACTCGCTCAAGCGCACCTGCGATGTCACGCTCTACACCGACAGCCAGTACGTGCGCAAAGGCATCACCGAGTGGATCCACGGCTGGAAGCAGCGTGGCTGGAAAACCGCCGACAAGAAACCGGTGAAGAACACCGAACTGTGGCAGCGCCTGGACGCCCTGCGCGACCTGCATGCGGTGGAGTGGCGCTGGGTCAAGGGCCACTCGGGCGACCCCGGCAACGAGCGCGCCGACGCGCTCGCGAACAAGGGTGTCGAACAGCTGAAGTGAGCGGCGGGTGGCGCAGCGATGCGCCACGCGTTCACATCATGCCGCGCTCGAGCTCCATCAGCTGAAAGCGCGCCAGCGCGAGGTTGCTGCGCTGTTTGTCGAGCAAGGCCACCAAGAAAAGTTCGGGGTGGCGCGAGACGGTGCGCATCACGTGGTGGCGCGGCCCGGCGCTCGTCATCACTTCGTCGATCTGCTCCGACAAGCCCATCGCACGCGCCGCCTGGCGGTGCGCGCGCAGCACCTGGGCGCTGGCGGCGGCCGCCAGGTCCATGTCGACAGGCTGGTCTTCGCGCACTTCGCGCGCCAGCACCAGGCCGGTGGTGGAATCGACGACCGCACAGCCGAGCAAGCCTTCGAGCGGCAGCAGCCCGGCCAATGCCTGCTTGGCGCGCATCGGGTCGAGCACGTGGCGGCTGACGCGCATGACATTGGGTGCCGAAGGCGCTGTCGGCGTGGCGGCGGCGCCGGCCGGCAGCGGCATGCCGTTGAGCGAGCGTGCGTGCGAGCTGTCGAGCTCGCTGACCTTGATCGGGAAACCGTTCTCGCCTTCGAGCGGCGGGTGCGCCGAAGGTTGCCAGCCGGGTTGTTGTTTGATCTGGTTCCAGATGCCCAGCATCGCGTTCCAGACCGACGACGCGCCGGTCATCGATTCGCTGATCACGTGCACGTGCAGGCCGGCCGGCCAGACCACGGCGCTGACCTTGTTGGCGATCCAGACCGCGTTCGGCGGCAGCATGAAGAGCAGGTTCGGGCAGCGCCAGTTGGGGAGCGACACGGCGGCCAGCAGCGAGTCGACGAGCGCATCGATCGCGTGCGGCTGCATCGGGCCGATGATCACCGTCGTCATCTGGCTGCGTTCCATCAGCGCGACCGGGATCTCGGCCGTGTCCTTGCCCGGCGAGCGCACGTCGGCGTGGTAGATGCGCAGGGTTTCTTCGTGGCGCCGGACCAGCGTGGTGCGCTCGATGGTGGCGAGCGTGCGCAGCGTGGAGTGCTCGCGCAGGTGCAGCCGTTCGACCGGGCGGCCGCCGGCGTCGGACAACGCCTTGATGACGGCCGAGGCCCACACGCCGACCGGGTCGAGCAGCGTGATCAGCGAGGTGGCGGTGTCGAGGTCGGAGCGGGTGCTGGCGAAGTGCTCGCGGATCGCCTGGGCCGGCGAGCCGGTAACGACCAGGTCGTGCGAATGGCGGTCGACCATCTGGCCACGTTCGTTGACCTCGGTGGCCATGGTCTGCATGATGGCCGTGGCCGCGAAGCCGTGGTCGGGTTCGTCTTCGTCGCCACCGCGTTTCTTCGGGCCTTTTGCGGGGCCGAGGTCACCGAACAATGATGTGAGCACGAGATCCCCTGACGCTGTGGCGATGCGAACCGCTACGGCACGGCTCAACGCCGGAGTCTATGTTCGCGCGGCCCATTCGCCAAGCCCTGAGGATGCGGGGCTTGACGGAAGGCGGCCACCGCGTCACGACGCGAAGAAGCGGCTAGGCGGTGCGCCGACCGAGCGCCGCACCATCGCGCTGAAGGCGCTCGGGCTCGCGTAACCGAGCTCGGCTGCGATCGCGGCCATCGGCATCTTGCGAGCGGCCAGGCCGACGGCGCGGGCCAGCAGCACCTGCTGGCGCCACTGCACGAACGAGGTGCCGAGCTCGCTGCGGAACAGCCGCGCCACCGTGCGCGGGCTGGCGCCAGAATCTTGCGCCCAGCCGTCGAGCGTGGTGTGCAGCGTCGGGTTGTCGAGCACCGCTTCGCACAGTGCACGCAAGCGTTTGTCGGTCGGCAGGTCGACACCGAGTGCCACCGGTCGGGCGCGCCGCAGCTCGTCGAAGATCAAGGCGCTCAAGCGCTTCTCGCGCTGCAGCGCGGGGGCGACAAGCGGCGGCCCGCCGCCGTCGGGCGTGGTGTCGAGCTCGAGCGCCAGGGCGCGCAGCAGCTCCGAGACCTCGAGCACACGGCACTGGCGCCACTCGGCCTCGAGCGCGCGCGCCACGTGCGGCCCGCAGCGCCCGCGCGGCTGGTGCAGGTAGAGCGTCAGCAGGTCGGCGTCTTCGAGCACCGTGACGGCGTGTTCGACGCCGGGCGGGATCCACACCGCGCGGGTCGGCGGCACGATGTAGGTGCCGTGATCGACCGTGAGCCGCACCACGCCGGTGGCCGACACGGCCAGCTGGGCCCACCCGTGGCGGTGCGGCACGACCCGGGTGTCGGCACCGAAGTGCTGCAGGTTGGCGCGCAGCGGCCGTTGCGCGCTCGGCGGGAACAGATGGGATCGGGACGCGCGCGGCGGGAGCGTCGGCACGCGGCGTTCTGGCGGCGCTTCGGCAATCTCGGCAGCGGGCGCGGTCTTCATTGGCGGGTTCTCGACAGAAGTTGACGAGCTATCGTAATCCGGACGGGCCCGCCCGGCCTACCATCGTGCACTCCGCAACCCCCGGATTTCCGCATGACGACCCTCACGGCCCCCGCGCCGCCGGCGCGCCAGGACGCCACGCTGATCGGCCTGGTCGGCATGGCCCACCTGATCAGCCACTTCAGCCAGCTGTTGCTGGCGCCGCTGTTCCCGTGGCTGAAGGAAGACTTCAACGCCAGCTACGCCGAGCTCGGCCTGCTGATGTCGATCTTCTTCGTGGTCTCGTGCGTCGTTCAGACGCTGTCGGGTTTTGTCGTCGATCGTTTCGGGCCGCGGCCGGTGTTGTTCGCCGGGCTGTCGCTGCTGGGCGCGGCGGCGTTCGGCTTTGCGTCGAGCCACAGCTATGTGTCGCTGGCGCTGTTTTCGGTGGTGGCCGGTATCGGCAACGGCGTGTTCCACCCAGTCGACTACACGCTGCTGAACCGCAAGGTCCACCCGTCGCGGCTCGGCCATGCGTTCAGCGTGCACGGCATCACC
>JANYFX010000580.1 GCA_025359585.1 Rhizobacter sp.
CACCCGAACCTGATGAACCACCAGGTCTATGCCTGCGGCGTGCCGATCATGGTCGAGTCGGCCAAGCGTGACTTCGTGATGAAGGCCGGGCTGCCCGACGACGAGTTCTATGCCGACTCGTTCACGTCCGAAGCCGACAAACATGGCGCGTAGCGACATGTTTGCGTTGCAGGCTCACTTCGCGCAGCGAAGTTAAGGCACGAAGTGCCGGCCGAAGACACAAATTCTGCGAGGGCTGCAGGGCCGCGCTATGGCGCAGTCGCCATCGGCTTTCACTGGCTGCTCGCGCTGATGATCGTCGGCTCGCTCGGTGTCGGCCTGTACATGAGCGACCTGCCGTTTTCGCCGTTGCGGCTGAAGCTCTACAACTGGCACAAGTGGGCCGGCATCACGATCCTGGCACTGTCTTCATTGCGCTTGTTGTGGCGGCTTTCGCGTCGCCCGCCCCCGCTGCCGGCGACCGTGCTCGCCGCCATGCCCACGTGGCAGCAGCACGCGCACACCGCCACCCACGTCGCCCTGTACCTGCTCTTCTTCGCCGTGCCGCTCACGGGCTGGGCCTACAGCTCGGCGGCCGGTTTCCAGATCGTCTGGTTCGGCGTGCTGCCCTTGCCCGATTGGGTCGCCGTGAACAAACCGCTGGCCGACGCGGTGCTCAAACCCCTGCATGCCACTTGCGCCCTCACGCTCGGCGCGCTGGTGCTGCTGCACATCGCCGCCACCTTGAAACACCAGTTCCTCGACCACGACGGTCTTTTGTGGCGCATGTGGCCGACAGGAGAAAAGCCTTGAAGAAAATTCTTGTGATGGCCATGACATCGGCGGCCGTGGCCTTCAGCCTCGGCGCGTTCGCACAAACACCGGCGAAGCTGCTGCCGGCGCAAAGCGAGATCGCCTTCGTCAGCAAGCAGATGGGCGTGCCGGTCGACGGCGTGTTCAAGAAGTTCGATGCCAGCATCAGCTTCGACCCGAAGAAGCCCGAAACCGGCAAGGTGGCCTTCAGCATCGACACCGACAGCGCCTCGCTCGGCATCGCCCAGACCGACGCCGAGTTGCCCAAACCCGAGTGGTTCAACACGCCGAAGTTTCCGCAGGCCACGTTTCAGTCGAGCGCGATCAAGGGCCTGGGTGGCGGCAAGTTCGAAGTCGCCGGCAAGCTCACGATCAAGGGCAACGTGCGCGACATCGTCGTGCCGGTCAGCGTGGCGCAGAGCGCGGGCACGTCGGTGGCGAGCGGCGCCTTCACGATCAAGCGGCTCGAATTCAAGATCGGCGAAGGCGACTGGGCCGACACCTCGATGGTCGCCAACGACGTGCAGGTGCGCTTCAAACTCGCACTGACCGGGCTCGGCCCGCTTTGAAACCCACGCGCTTCACCATGCAACGACGCCGACTGCTGATCACGACTTTCGCGACCGGCCTGCTGCCAGCGGCCCCTGTGCGAGCCCAAGCCAAAACCATCCGCCTGATCGTGCCCTACCCACCCGGCGGCCCGCTCGACATCGTGGCCCGCGCGCTGGCTGAAAAAGTGCAGGGCAGCCTCGGCAACGTGATCGTCGAGAACCGCCCCGGCGCCGGTGGCAACCTCGGTGCCGACCTCGTCGCCAAGGCCGCCCCCGACGGCAACACGATCGTGATGGGGGCGGTGGCCACCCACGCGATCAACCCCTGGCTCTACACGAAGATGCCCTACGACGCGGCCCACGACTTCACGCCGATCACCGGCGTGGCGCAGGTGCCCAACGTGCTGGTGATGAACCCGCAGACCGCTGCGAGGCTTGGCATCGACAGCGTCGCCGACCTCGTCGCCTACGCGCGCAAGAACCCGGGCCAGCTGAACTACGGCTCGGGCGGCATCGGCAGCGCCGGCCACCTCGCGGGCGAGATGTTCAAGGCCCGCGCCGGTGTGTTCATGGTCCACATTTCCTATGCGGGCGGCAACCCGGCGCAGCTGGCCTTGCTGTCGGGCCAGGTCGATCTGAACTTCGACAACCTCGCCGCCGCCTCGGCCAACATCAAGGCCGGCAAGCTCAAGGCGATCGCCGTCACGACCGTGGCGCGCACCAGCGCCATGCCCGAGCTGCCGACGATCGCCGAAGGTGGCAAGGCACTCGGCTTGGCCGGCTTCGACATCCACACCTGGTTCGGCCTGTTCGGCCCGGCGAAGCTGCCGCCCGACGTGACACAGCGGCTGAACAAGGCCTTCGTCGCTGCGCTGAACTCGCCCGAGCTGCGCACCCGCCTGGCCGCACTGCTGGCAGAGCCGATGCCCTCGACGCCAACGCAGTTCGGCGACTTCGTGAACAGCGAGCTGGCGAAGTACCAAACGGTGGTGAAAGCCTCGGGTGCGCGGGTCGAATGAGGGCCGAGGGAAATCCCCCCAAGTCGGCACCCCTCCGGCGTTGAAGCACGGGCCGGGCACCACTATGATTCGCGGTCGCTCTTGCCCATCCACGGAGGTCTACCCATGATGAAAAGAAATCTCGAAATCACGGCTGCATTGATGGCGGCTTGTGTGCTGGCCGCCTGCCAGACCACGCAAGGCGGCGCTGCGCCCGCGCCGGCCCCCGCGCCGACGGCGGCGGCTCCGGTGCCGGCCAAGTCGCAGACAGAAGCCGACACGCGGCACGTCAAGGGCATCAACGACTGGGAAGGCGACATCACCGGCAAGCCCGGTGCGGGCAGCCGTTTCACGCAGCTGCAGATCGGCATGCCGATGAAGCAGGTCACCGACCTCGTGGGCGCACCGACCGACCAGGGTGCCTACGTCACCGGCAAGGCCTGGATCCCGTTCTACTACGGCGGCGACCGTTACCGACACGAGCTGGTCTACAAAGGCCAGGGCCGGCTGATCTTCGCCGGCGGCAACGGCTGGCGCGGCAGCTACGGCAGCGGCAACCTGATCTGGATCATCCACAACCCGGCGGAGAGCGGTTACCGCTGACACCGGCACGCGGCGCTCGCCATCACAAGCCGGCCTGCGGGCCGGTTTGTGCGTTGTGGCGGCGCGCCAGTGCCGGCTTCCCCGGGGGAGTGCTTTGGTAAACTCCGTTGCACTGGGTTTCCCAGTCTTTCGACCCTTCAATTCCCGGCGTTGCCCGCTCTTCTTTTCACGGCACGACGACAGACGCCACACGGACTACGCACGCATGACTTCTGTCCAAACCGATTCGCAGCGCGAAGTCGCCGCCCTTCTCGTCGAGGCCCTGAACCTCGACATCCCTGCCGACAGCATCGATCCGCAAGCGCCCTTGTACGGCGAAGGCCTGGGCCTCGACTCGATCGACATCCTCGAGGTGGCCTTGGTCGTCTCGCAGCGCTACGGCTTTCAGCTGCGCTCCGACGATGAAGACAACGTCCGCATCTTCACGTCGTTGGCCAGCCTGACCGAGCACATCACCGCCCACCGCGTCGGCTGAGTTGCTTCCCATGCGCATGCGCTACGTCGTCATCGCGCTGATCGCCGTGGCCTACGTCCTCGGCTCGCAATGGCTGATGACGAGTGCGCCCGAATCGGCCTGGGTCGCGGTGGCATTGCTTTCGCCGATGCTGGTCGTGGTGGTGCTCGGTGCCTGGGGCGCGAAACACCGCTGGCTCAGCGTGGGCGCCACGCTGCTGCTGGTCGGGCTGTGCGCTGCCGCGTTGTTCGGCGCCCATGTCTCGGCCCAGGTGCTGTACCTCGCACAGCATGTCGGCGTGAACCTGTTTCTCGGTGCGTGGTTCGCCAGCACCTTGCGGCCCGGCGCCCAGGCGCTGATCTCGCAACTGGCCGCGCGGGTGCGCCACCTCACGCCCGGCAAGGCGCTCTACACCCGCAAGCTCACGTTCGCGTGGGTCATCTTCTTCGTCGCCATCGTCGCGGTCTCGATCGGCCTGTACGCGCTGACGCAGTTCGACACCTGGGCGCTGTTCGCCAACGTCGGCACGCCCGTCGCGGTGGGCGCGATGTTCGTCGGCGAATACCTGCTGCGTTACCGCCTGCACCCTGAGTTCGAGCGCACCACGCTCGGCGACGCGATCCGCGCTTACCGGCAAGGCACGGGTGACGACACTTCTGTCATCGCCCCACCGTCCCGCACCGACCCCGTGAAATGAACGGCTTGCCCTTGATCCGGGGTGACGACCTCGACCTGCCGATCGCCTGGCGCGACGGCGAGCCGGTCTCGCGCCGCCGCTACCTCGCCGACGTGAACGCACTCTGTGCCCTGTTGCCCGGCCAGGGGCCGATGCTCAACGTGACGGCCGACCGTTACCACTTCGCCGTGGGTCTGGGCGCGGCCATGCTGCGCGGGCAAGACAACCTGATGCCACCGAACCACACGCCCGACATGGTGGCGCGGCTGCACGGCCTGTTCCCGTCGACCTACGGCCTGGCCGACGAAGCCGCGCCGGCAGTGCAGCTACCGATGGTCTGGCACCCGCGCACGCCACCCGCGGGCCGCGCACCCGAGGCCGTGCCGCCGGTCGATGCCGACCTGCTCGTGGCCCAGGTGCTCACCTCGGGCTCGACCGGCGCGCCCGTGCCGCACGCCAAACGCTGGGGCCTGCTCGTCAACAACACCCGCGCTGGCGTGCAGCGCCTGGCCGAGCAGATGGGGCGCGCCGACCTGTCCGGCGTGACGCTCGTGGCCACCGTGCCGCCGCAGCACATGTACGGCTTCGAATCGACGGTGCTGGTGGCCTTGCTCGGCGGCGCCGCGTTCGATGTGGAGCGCCCGTTCTACCCGGCCGACATCGCCCGCGCGATGGCGCGTGCGCCGCGCCCGCGCATGCTGGTGACCACGCCCTTCCACCTGAAGACGCTGCTCGACTCCGGCATCGAGCTGCCGCCGATCGACCTGACGGTCTGCGCCACCGCGCCGCTGTCGCCGCAGCTGGCGGCGCGCGCCGAAGCGGCGCTGGCCGCACCGCTGATGGAGATCTACGGCTGCACCGAAGCCGGCCAGGTCGCATCGCGCCGCACCACCGACGGCCCCGAGTGGCACACCTACGAAGGCCTGCGCCTCACGGGCGACGGTGACCAGTCGGTCGTGCAAGACGGCCACGTGCCGCAGCCCACGCTGCTGGCCGACGTGCTCGAAGTGATCGATGCGCAGACCTTCCGCCTGCTCGGCCGCTCCAACGACCTGATCAACATCGCGGGCAAGCGCAGCTCGCTGTCGCACCTGAACTACCACCTGAACTCGATCCCCGGCATTCACGACGGCAGCTTCTGGCTGCCGCCCGAAGAGCCGGCGCACGGTGTCAAACGCCTGACCGCCTTCGTGGTCGCGCCCGGGATCGAACCCGCCGCGCTGCACGAGCACATCGTCAGTGCGCTGCGCCTGCGGGTCGATGCGGCCTTCCTGCCGCGCCGCATCGTCGCAGTGCCCGCGTTGCCGCGCGAGCCCACCGGCAAGCTGCCCACCGGGCCGTTCAACACCTGGGCTGCCGCTGCGCTGGAGCAGGCTTCGCCGCGCGTCCCGCCGCCGCAAGACCAGCGCGGCTGAAGACCCATGCACAGCGTCGTCTTGCGGGTCGCGCACGACCACCCCACTTTTGCCGGCCACTTCCCCGGCCAGCCGCTGTTGCCCGGCGTGGTGCTGCTGTCCGAAGTGCTCGAAGCGGCGCTGGCCGAGCCGACGCTCGCCGCGCTCGTCGGCACGGCACCGCGGGTCGGCGCGGCCAAGTTCCTGGCGCCGGTGCGCCCCGGCACTGAGCTCAGGCTGCAGCTGACGGCGGCAGAGCGTGGCCTGCGCTTCGAGGTCTGGGGCGACGAGCGGCTGGTCGCTTCGGGTCATTTCGAAACGGGCGTTGCACCGTGAGCACACCGGCGGAGCGCGCGGGCGGCACACACTGGTCCGAGCACGAAGAGCGCAGCAACCTGTGGGTGCTGAGCACGATGCGCTGGATCGCGATCAAGACGGGCCGGCGCGTGGCGCGGCTCGTGCTGCACCCGATCACGGTTTATTTCCTGCTGATGCACGGCGCGGCGCGGCGCGCGTCGGCGCAGTACCTCACGCGCGCGTTAGGCCAGCAGGCGGGCTGGACGCACGTCTACCGCCACATCCACTGCTTCGCTTCCACCATCCTCGACCGTGTCTACTTTCTGCAGGAACGTTTCGAAGCCTTCGACGTGCACGCCATCGGCACCGAGGCGATCGACATTCCGATCGCCAGCGGCAAGGGCGCGCTGATGGTCGGCGCACACCTGGGCAGCTTCGAGGCCTTGCGTGCGGTCGGCGAAGAGCACGACATCAAGGTGGCGATGCTGATGTACGAAGACAACGCGCGCCTGATCAACGCCACGCTCAAGGCCATCGCGCCCGAAGCCAAGCTGCGCACGATCGCGCTCGGCCGCCCCGGCGCGATGCTCGAAGTGCGCGACTGGCTCGACCAGGGCGGCATCGCCGGCCTGCTCGGCGACCGGCTGCTGCCGGGCGCGGCATCGTCCGACCGTTCGCGCACTGTCGTGCTGCCCTTCCTCGGCGCCCCGGCACGTTTTTCCGACGGGCCTTTTCGCCTCGCGGCCATGCTGCGCCGGCAGGCGATCTTCATGACCGGGCTGTACCAGGGCGGCAGCCGCTACGACCTGCGCTTCACCGAGCTGGCCGACTTTCGCGAGCGCCCTGCCGGCGGCGCGGCCGAGCAGGAAATGCGCATCCAGCACGCCATGCACACCTACGTGGCGCTGCTCGAATCGCTGTGCCGCGAGTCGCCGTACAACTGGTTCAACTTCTTCGACTTCTGGGCCCCCGATGCCGCCTCTGTCTGACCGCCGCCGCACGCTGATCGCTCTTGCCGCCCTGGCCTGCGCGCCGCTCGCTCACGCGCAGGCCGGCTTCACGCTGGTGCAGCTGATGCAAGCGCTTGCACAGGTCAAGGCCGGCGAAGGCACCTTCGTCGAGCAGCGCACCGTGCAGATGCTCGAGCGCACGCTCGTCTCGTCGGGCCGCATCGCTTTCGAAGCGCCCGACACCTTCGTGCGCGAAACGATCAAGCCACGGCGCGAGAGCGTCAGGGTCGTCGGTAACAACGTGACGATGAGCCAGGGCAACCGCAGTCGCACGGTCTCGCTCGACGCTTCTCCCGAGGCATCGCTGATCTTCGAGGCGATCCGCGGCACGCTCACCGGCAACCGCGAGGCGCTCGAAAAACACTTCAAGCCAACCGTCACCGGCAATGTCGAACGCTGGTCGCTCGAACTCGTGCCCCGCGAAGTGCTGCTGCGCGAGCTGGTCCTGTCGATCCGGATGAGTGGCGTGCGCGCGCTGGTGCGCGAAGTGCTCGTCGTG
>JANYFX010000583.1 GCA_025359585.1 Rhizobacter sp.
TGAAGGTTCGGCCCACGTAGCGGTTCTTCACGAAGCCCTCGCGGTACGGCTTGCCGATGCGCTGCGCGAGCTGCATCGCTGACGGCCGGCTCGATTCGGGGATCGGGATCACCACGTCGATCTCGTTCGGCGGAATGGTCGAGATCAGGCGCTGCGCCAGCGTCTCGCCCATGTTCAGGCGCGCCTGGTAGACCGAGATGCCGTCCATGATGGAATCGGGCCGCGCCAGATACACGTACTCGAACATGCATGGGTTCAGGCTCGGGTTCTCGGCGCACTGGCGGGCGTGCACACGACCCTGCAGGTCGATGAAGAGGGCTTCGCCCGGTGCCACGTCGCGCGTCACCTTGTGGCCGGTGCCTTCGATCGCGACCGACTCGCTCGCCACCATCACCTCGCCGCCATCGGGCCCCCTGCCCTCGCCGAAACACAGCGGGCGAATGCCGAACGGGTCGCGGAACGCGAGCAGGCCGTGGCCGGCGATCAATGCGACGACCGCATACGAACCACGAATGCGCTTGTGCACTGCGGAAACCGCCGTGAAAACCTCATCGGGCGAGAGCGGCCGGCCGCGCGCGGCGAGCGCGAGTTCGTGTGCGACGACGTTGATCAGCACCTCGGTGTCGCTGGTCGTGTTGATGTGGCGCCGGTCGATGTCGATCAGCTCTTGCTTCAGCGCCTGCGCGTTCGTCAGATTGCCGTTGTGCACGAGCACGATGCCGAACGGCGCGTTGACGTAGAAAGGCTGCGCTTCTTCTTCGCTGTAGGCATTGCCGGCCGTGGGGTAGCGCACCTGGCCCAGGCCCACGGTGCCCGGCAGGCCGCGCATGTTGCGAGTGCGGAACACGTCACGCACCATGCCACGCGCCTTGTGCATGAAGCACTTGGTGCCCTGCATCGTGACGATGCCGGCGGCGTCTTGCCCGCGGTGCTGCAGCAGCAACAAAGCGTCGTAGATCAGCTGATTGACCGGTGCCTTCGAGATGACACCCACGATGCCGCACATGCTTTCCGCCTTGGTTCAGTCCGGCGCGCGTTTCACGCCGACGGGTGTTGAGTAACTTCGATCGGCAGCCAGGGCATGATTTCCTTGACCACCGCATTCAGCCAGGCCGCGCCCTGCGAGCGTTGCCATGAAGGCCATTTTGCGACCGGCGTGAAGCCGAGCACCAGCGCCAGCAGCAGCAACACGAAAAAACCGCGCACCAACCCGAACCCGGCGCCGAGCAGCCGGTCAAGCGAGCTCAGCGGCGTCGCGCGAATCAACACGCGCACCAGCCTGGCCCCCAGGCCCCACAGCACCAGCGACACGAGGAACACAGATGCGAATGCCACCGCGTGATTCAAGGCCGAGCCCGGCTGGCCGATCGATGTGTGTGGCTGCACGAGCGGCGTGAGCAACTGGGCCGCGATGTAGGCCACGACCCAGCCTGCGAGCGCGAGGATCTCGAACACGACCCCGCGCATCAGCCCGACGACGACCGACAGTGCCATGAAGAGCATCAGCCCGATGTCGACCCAGCCCAAGTCCAAAGTCATCGTTCACATTCACAGCGTGAGCACGACGCCGCTGAGCCCGGCGCCACGCGCCTTGGCCAGCGCCTTGTCGGCCTCTTCGCGCGAAGCGAACGGCCCGACGCGCACTCGGATGCGGCTGCCGGCCGGCGTCTCGGCGACCTGGGTGTAGGTCTTCAGGCCGAGCTTCTCGACCTTCAGGCGTGTTTCGCGCGCGGAGCCTGCGTCGGCGAAAGCACCGACCTGCAGCACGAAGCGCCCGCCGGTGGCGGCCGGGCTGGCCGGCTCCGTGCCTTCGAGCAAGGCCTTGGCCCGCACCGCATCGGCCGGTTTGGCCGCGGGCCTGGCTTCGGCCGTGGCCTTTGGCGCGGGTTCGGCCAACGTCGGTTTCGCCGAGGGTTTGGACGCCACCTTCTCTGCCAGGGCAGGTGCCGACGGTGGCCGCGCGGCGGAAACCAGCTCCTTGCCGACTTCCTTGCCGGCCTGCTCGCGGGTTTCCGTGATCACTTCGTCTGGCGGGCTGGCCAGCGCTGGCGCCGAAGCGGCGGAGGGCAAGTTTTGCGCGATGGCCGGGGTTGCGGTCGTGGACGAACGCGGTGGCATCGCCAACGGCGGAGCGCCATCCTTTCGGGGAATCACGATCGGAATGTCGACCGGGATCGGCCGAGGCTGGGTCTCGAAGACCAGCGGAAAGCCGATCACGCCGATCACCACCAGCACGGCCGCGCCGATCAGCCGCTGGCGCG
>JANYFX010000642.1 GCA_025359585.1 Rhizobacter sp.
GGTGACCGCGATCGAGAACATGATCGCCGGCGGCGCCAAGACCATCATGATCACGCCCAACGACTCGAAGGCGATCGTGCCGGCGATCAAGAAGGCGCAAGCGCAGGGCGTGATGTTCATCGCACTCGACAGCCCGACCGACCCGGTGGAGGCGACCGATGCGCTGTTCGCCACCGACACCGGTCGGTGCGCAGCGCCACAACGGTTTTATGTCGGGCTTCGGCCTGGCCGCGGCCGATGCGAAGAGCAACGAGCTGTCGAAGTCGGCCGAGATCGTGTGCCTGGCCGACAGCTTCGGCGACCAGTCCAAGGGCCAGACCGCAATGGAAAACTGCCTGCAGAAGAACCCCGACATCAACGTCGTGTACACGATCAACGAGCCGGCCGCAGCGGGTGCCTACCAGGCGCTGAAAGCGGCGGGCAAGGAAAAGGGCGTGATCACCGTCTCGGTCGACGGCGGCTGCGCCGGCGTGAAGAACGTGAAGGCCGGCGTGATCGCCGCCACCTCGCAGCAGTACCCGCTGAAGATGGCCGCGATGGGCGTTGACGCGGGTGTGGAATACGCCAAGGGCGGCAAGAAGGCCAAGGGTTACACCGACACCGGCGTCACGCTGATCAGCGACAAGCCGATGAAGGGCGTGGACAGCAAGGACACCAAGTTCGGCACCGACGCGTGCTGGGGCAATAAGTAATCTGATTGCGACCGGGGCGCCCGCGTGGGCGCTCCGCCCAGAACATCGGACGGAGAAACCATGTCGAACGCAACCCCTTCGAAGATCAACATCGCCAGCCTTGGGCCTGTCATCGCCCTGGTGCCGGCGTGCGGCTTCCTTGCGACCCAGAGCGACCGCTTCCTGTCGGTCCAGAATTTCTCGCTGATCCTGCAGCAGGTGATGGTGGTCGGCACGATCGCCATCGGCCAGACGCTCATCATCCTGACCGCAGGCATCGACCTGTCTTGTGGCATGGTGATGGCGCTGGGCGGCATCGTGATGACCAAGCTCGCGGTCGGCTCGGGCATGAATTCCTACCTGGCCATCGTCTGCGGACTGCTCGTGTGCATGGCGTTCGGCTTGCTCAATGGCCTGCTCGTCACGCGCATCAAGCTGCCGGCGTTCATCGTCACGCTCGGCACCATGAACATCGCCTTCGCGATCACGCAGCTCTACTCCGGCGCGCAGACCGTCACCGACTTGCCGCCCGAGATGACCTTCTTCGGCAACACCGTGAGCCTGGGCAGCGCGGCCATCAACTTCGGCACCGTGTTCATGCTGGCGATGTACGCGTTCATGTGGTGGGGCCTGCGCGACACGCAGCCCGGCCGGCACGTTTACGCCGTCGGCAACAACGCCGAAGCGACCCGCTTGACCGGCATCGCCGCGCTGCTCTCGGTGGCGCGCACCGGTGTCGGTGACCCGAACGCGGGCCAGACCGAAAACCTCGACGCCATCACCACCGTGGTGCTCGGCGGCACCAGCCTGTTCGGCGGCCGCGGCATCATCCTCGGCAGCCTGCTGGGGGCGCTGATCGTCGGCGTGTTCCGCAACGGCCTCACGCTGATGGGCGTGCCTTCGGTCTACCAGGTGCTGATCACGGGCGTGCTCGTGATCCTGGCCGTGACCACCGACCAACTCTCGCGCAAGGGAGCCCGCTGATGAACACGCAAACCCAAGGCGGCTCGCCGCGGCTCGTGATGGAAGCACGTGGCCTGGTCAAGCGCTACGGCCAGGTGACGGCACTCGACGGTGCCGACTTCGAACTGCGCGCCGGCGAGATCATGGCCGTGATCGGCGACAACGGTGCCGGCAAGTCGTCGTTGATCAAGGCCTTGTCGGGCGCCACCATCCCCGACGAAGGCACGGTGCTGCTCGACGGCAAGGTGATCCACTTCAAGTCGCCGATCGACGCACGCCGCGAAGGCATCGAAACGGTGTATCAAGACCTGGCCGTCGCACCGGCGATGACGATCGCCGAGAACCTGTTTCTCGGCCGCGAGATCATCAAGGGCGGCTTCCTCGGCAAGCTGCTGCGCATCATCGACAAGAAGGAGATGTTGACGCAAAGCGTGGCGCGCATGAACGACCTGAAGGTCGGCATTCGCTCGATGACGCAGGCGGTTGAAACGCTCTCGGGCGGGCAGCGCCAGTGCGTGGCAGTGGCCCGCAGCGCGGCGTTCGCGCGCCACGTGGTGATCCTGGACGAGCCCACCGCGGCGCTAGGCGTCAAGGAAGGCAACATGGTGCTGGAGTTGATCCGGCGCGTGCGCGACAAGGGCCTGCCGGTGATCCTGATCAGCCACAACATGCCCCATGTGTTCGAGATCGCCGACCGCATCCACATCGCCCGGCTCGGCAAGCGCGCGGCCATCGTCAACCCGAAGGTGATCAGCATGAGCGACACCGTGGCCGTGATGACCGGCGCCAAGCGCGCCGATGAGCTGCCGCCCGAGGCGCTGGCCTGACGAATTTCAAGAGGACGCTGCCATGCTGAAGAACATCCACCCGCTGCTCACCCCTGAGCTGCTGAAAATCCTCTGCGAGATGGGCCACGGCGACGAGATCGTGCTGGCTGACGCCAACTTCACCGCCGAGTCGCTGAGTCGCGGCAAATCCGTCCTGCGCCTCGCCGGCGCGACGATGCGCGAGGCCTGCGCGGCCGTGCTGTCGGTCTTTCCGCTCGACGCGATGGTGGCGCAGCCTGTGGCCTACATGCAGGTCGGCGACACGCCCGAGGGCTACTGCTCGGCGTTGCAGCGCGAGGTGCTGGCCGACATGGCCGCCAGCGGCGATGCACGCGCCGAGCAGTGCCAGGCCACCGAGCGCTTCAGCTTCTACGAGCGCGTCAGCCGTGCCTACGCGATCGTGCAAACCGGCGAGATGCAGCCGTGGGCCAACTTCCTGTTCAAGAAAGGCGTGATCGCGCAGGAGTTGCGACGATGATTTTGGCGGCGCCTGTCGAGAAACGCCTGCGTCCGCGCGGCTCCAATCACGTCGGCATGCGCCAGTTCAACGAGCGCGTGGTGTTGCAGGCGATTCGCCTGCATGGCAGCTTGCCCAAGGCCGACATCGCGCGGCTGACCCGCCTGACCCCGCAAACGGTGCAAGTCATCATCGCGCGGCTCGAGGCCGATTCGCTGGTGCGCAAGCTCGCGCCGCTGCGCGGCAAGGTCGGCCAACCCTCCGTGCCGATGGCACTGAACCCCGACGGCGCGTTCTCGATCGGCATCCAGATCGGGCGGCGCAGCATGAAGATGGTGCTGCTCGACTTCAGTGGGCAGGTGCGTGAGCGCATCGG
>JANYFX010000706.1 GCA_025359585.1 Rhizobacter sp.
GAAATCGCTCATCGCGGCCACGGTGCGGTCGGCGACGATCTTCACGGGCTTCTTCAGATTGATCGGCCCGAGGTACCCCGGCTTGCAGCCGAAGTGTGCGTCGATCTCGGCGCCGGTCGCGAAACGGAAACCGTCCTTGAGCCCAGGCACCTTGTTGGCCTTGATCTCGTTGAGCGAATGGTCGCCGCGCACCAGCAGCAGCCACACGGTCGTCTTCAGCACGTCGCCGGACTTGTTCTTCTCGTCGGTGGCAAGCACCAGCGACTTGACGGTGTTCGCGAGCGGCACGCCGAGCAGCACGGCCACGTCTTCACACGTGCTCTTGCCGGGCGTCGGTGTCTTCAACATCGGCGCCGTTGCGGCGGCGCGTTGCGCGATCAGGGGCAGCGCTTCGGCCAGCTCGATGTTGGCGGCGTAGTCGGAAGTCGGGCAATAGACGATGGCGTCTTCACCGGTGTCGGCGATGACCTGGAACTCGTGCGATCGGTCGCCGCCGATCGCGCCGGTGTCGGCCGCCACGGCGCGGAAGGTCAGCCCCATGCGCTCGAAGATGCGCACGTAGGCGGCGAACATCTGCTCGTAGCTCTTGCCCGCGGCTTCGACATCACGGTCGAAGGAATACGCGTCCTTCATCGTGAACTCGCGCCCGCGCATCACGCCGAAACGCGGCCGGCGCTCGTCGCGGAACTTGGTCTGGATGTGATAAAAATTCTTCGGCAGCGCGCGGTAGCTGCGCAGCTCCTGCCGGGCGATGTCGGTGATGACTTCTTCGCTGGTCGGCTGGATGATGAAGTCACGCTCGTGGCGGTCCTTGATGCGCATCAGCTCGGGCCCGTAGGCCTGGAAGCGGCCCGACTCCTGCCACAGCTCGGCCGGCTGCACGACCGGCATCAACAGCTCGACGGCGCCAGCGCGGTTCATCTCTTCGCGAATGATCGCCTCGACCTTGCGGATCACGCGCAAGCCCATCGGCATGTAGCTGTAGATGCCCGCGCCGAGCCGCTTGATGAAGCCGGCCCGCATCATGAGTTTGTGGCTCACGACTTCGGCGTCGCTGGGAGCTTCTTTGAGTGTGGAGATGAAGAACTGGGTGGCTTTCATGCGGCGGCAGTGCGGTGTGAAGCGAACGGGGTGGCGCACCGCGAGCGGCTTGCGCAGCACCGGCAGAGCTTGCGGGAAACCCAAGGGGTTGTTTCCCGTCATGCCGGTGTAATAATGAATTCAACGAATGAATTGGGGTTGATTATGCTCGACCGTGAAGGGTTCAGACCCAACGTCGGCATCGTCCTGCTCAACCAAAGGAACCAGGTTTTCTGGGGCAAACGCATCCGCACCCACTCCTGGCAGTTCCCGCAAGGGGGCATCAAATACGGCGAAACGCCCGAGCAGGCGATGTTCCGCGAGCTCCACGAAGAAGTGGGCCTCGTGCCCGACCACGTGCGCATCGTCGCGCGCACGCGCGACTGGCTGCGCTACGAGGTGCCCGACCATTTCATCCGGCGCGACGCGCGCGGCCACTACCGCGGGCAGAAGCAGATCTGGTTCCTGCTACAGCTCGTCGGCCGCGACAGCGACATGAACCTGCGCGCCACCGACCACCCCGAGTTCGACGCCTGGCGCTGGAACGAGTACTGGGTGCCGCTCGAACTCGTCATCGAATTCAAGCGCGACGTTTACCAGATGGCGCTGACCGAACTGGCGCGTTTTCTGCCGCGCGGTACGCACCACAACCGTTATTTGCGCTCGGGCATGCGGCCGCACCATCGTGACGATCTCGAGCCGCCCCAGGAGTTTGTTGCCGATCAACCGGTGATGACCGAACCCGTGCCGCTGGAGCCTTCCGACGGCAAGAACGAAGGCTGAGCTTCAGGCCAGCACGAGGTTGTCGCGGTGGATCATCTCGGGCTCGGCGGTGTAGCCCAGCAGCTTTTCGAACTCGGCTGAGGGCTTGCGGGCGATCAGGCGAGCCTCGCTGCTGCCATAGTTCGCGAGGCCGCGCGCCAGCTCGGCACCCTTGAGGTTGCGCACCGCGATCACGTCACCCCGATGGAACTCGCCCTGCACTTCGGTCACGCCGATCGGCAGCAGGCTTTTGCCCTCGTCGCGCACCTTGCGCGCGGCACCATCGTCGATGACCACCGCGCCACGCAGCTGCAGGTGGTCGACCATCCACTGCTTGCGGGCGGCGAGCTTCTGCGTCGGCGCGATCAGCGCGGTGCCGATCGATTCGCCGGCGACCAACCGGACCAGCACATCGGGCTCGCGCCCGTAAGCGATCACGGTGCTCGTGCCGCTGCTGGCCGCGCGCTTGGCCGCCAGCACCTTGGTGAGCATGCCGCCACGGCCGATACTGGAGCCGGCACCGCCAGCCATCGTTTCGAGTTCCGGATCGCCGGCGCGCGCTTCGTCGATGAAACGCGCGCTCGTGTCCTTGCGCGGGTCGGCCGAATACAGACCGCGCTGATCGGTCAGGATCACCAGCGCATCGGCGTCGACGAGGTTGGCGACCAGCGCACCCAGCGTGTCGTTGTCACCGAACTTGATTTCGTCGTTGACGACTGTGTCGTTCTCGTTGATCACCGGGATGACACGGTGCGACAGCAGCGTGAGCAAGGTCGAGCGTGCGTTGAGGTAACGCTCGCGGTCGGCAAGGTCGGCGTGCGTGAGCAGCACCTGGGCGCTGCCCATGCCATGCTCGCGCAGCTTCGATTCGTAGATTTGCGCCAGGCCCATCTGCCCGACCGCCGCAGCGGCCTGCAGCTCATGGATTTCCTTGGGCCGCACGGCCCAGCCGAGGCGCTTCATGCCTTCGGCGATGGCGCCGCTGGACACCATCACGACCTCGCGCCCCTGGCCAGCGAGCAGCGCCATCTGCCGGCACCAGTTGCCGACCGCGTCGGCATCGACGCCGCGGCCTTCGTTGGTCACGAGGCTGGAGCCGACCTTGACGACGATGCGCCGCGCGCGCAGCAGCGCTTCGCTCATGGCGCAGTGCTGGTGCCCGCCTCGTCGAAGCGGGGATCCGGGTCGTCGGGGATCACGTTCTTCAGCGCCGACACGTGCTGGTAGATGGCACGGATCAGCGTGTCGCAGCCTTCGCGCGTGAGCGCGGAAATCTGGAACACCGGGCCCTTCCACTTGAAACGCTTGACGAAATCCTTGACGCGTTTTTCGCGCTCTTCGTCCGGCACCATGTCCATCTTGTTGAGCACGACCCAGCGAGGCTTCTTGAACAGCGCCTGGTCGTACTTCTTCAACTCACCAACGATGGCCTTGGCTTGCGCGACCGGGTCGACCGCTTCGTCGAAGGGCGCGAAGTCGATGAGGTGCAGCAGCAAGTGGGTGCGCTGCAGGTGACGCAGGAACAGGTGGCCGAGGCCGGCGCCTTCAGACGCTCCTTCGATCAGGCCCGGAATGTCGGCCACGACGAAACTCTGCTCGGGCGCGACCCGCACCACGCCGAGGTTGGGGTGCAGTGTCGTGAACGGGTAGTCGGCGATCTTCGGCCGGGCGTTCGAAATGGCGGTGATAAGCGACGACTTGCCGGCGTTGGGCATGCCAAGCAAACCCACATCGGCGAGCACGCGCAGTTCGAGCTTGAGCTTTTTCTGTTCACCGGGCCAGCCGGGCGTTTTCTGGCGCGGCGCGCGGTTGGTGCTGGTCTTGAAATGCAGGTTGCCGAAGCCGCCATCACCGCCCTTGACGATCAGCACCTTTTCGTCGGGCACCAGCAGTTCCGCGATGACCTGGTTGGTCTCAGTGTCGGTGATGACGGTGCCCATCGGCATGCGCATCACGATGTCTTCGGCGGCCGCGCCGTACTGATCGGAGCCGCGTCCGTTCTCGCCGCGCCGGCCTTCGTGGCGGCGCGCGTCGCGAAAGTCGATCAGCGTGTTCAGGTTTCGGTCGCCCACGGCGAACACACTCCCGCCCTTGCCGCCGTCGCCGCCGTTCGGCCCGCCGAAGGGCAGGAATTTTTCGCGGCGGAAGCTCATGCAGCCGTTGCCACCATCACCGGCCACCACGTCGATGGTGGCCTCGTCAACGAACTTCATGGTGTTTTGTCAGTGCCCTGTGAAGGGTGCTTGTCGCCCGGCCGGCGGTCGATGATCGACCAGACGCCCACGCCGATCAGGATCAGCGGCCACCACTGGCGCAGCCAGTGCCAGTCGAACAGGCCGAAGTTCTGGGCCAGGAACAGGCAGCCCAGAACGATGAGGATGACGCCGCTCTTGCTCATGTGGTTTTGCCTCGGAGGCTCTCGTTGAGCCCGAATGGTAATTCAGCGCCCAAACGCAGAAGCCCCGGCAGGCCGGGGCTTCGGAATTTCGGGCCGCTCACGCAGCCGGAAAATCAGAGGCTCTTGACGAACACCGTCTGGCGGTTGCGCGGGCCCTTGATGGCGTAGCTGACTTCGCCATCGACCAACGCAAACAAGGTGTGGTCCTTGCCGACGCCGACATTGGTGCCGGCGTGAAACTTGGTACCGCGTTGGCGCACGATGATCGAGCCGGCCGGAATCTTCTGGCCGCCAAACACCTTGACGCCGAGCATCTTCGGTTGTGAGTCGCGGCCGTTCCGTGTGGAACCGCCGCCTTTTTTCTGTGCCATGGTTGTAGCTCCTTGACTGGGGTTGTGGCCCGCTTACGCGTTCACCGCACCGATTTGAATTTCGGTGAAGTTCTGGCGATGACCTTGCCGCTTTTGATAGTGCTTGCGACGGCGCATCTTGAAGATGCGCACCTTGTCATGCCTGCCGTGAGCCACGACGGTGGCCACCACGCTTGCGCCCGTTACCAAGGGAGTCCCGACTTTCAGATCGGCGCCGGCACCAATGGCCAACACCTGGTCGATCGTGATCTCTTGGCCAACATCCGCAGCAATCTGTTCTATTTTGATCTTTTCGCCTGCAGCAACCTTGTATTGTTTGCCACCGGTTTTTATGACCGCGTACATATCAGCCCTTTCAATTGACTTCCCCCGCGCTTGATCTGGTCAATGCACGAAGGCCCTGCAAAACGCGCAGAGCCTCCGATTCTAGCATGCGTTCGGCCATGGCAGCAGAGCCGCGGGACGAACGGCAGCGAGGCCCGCAGCCGCAGCACATGGCAGCGCCGAACGCGCCCCGCTTTCTATAATCGGATGGGTCTACCCGAGTCCAGCGTGCAAACCACTTCCTCCCCTTCATTCGCGACGACGCCGCCGGCTGGCGCCGCGTCCAGCGCCACGGCCGTGATGGCGGCCGACATGCGGCAAGTGGATGAGGTCATCCAACACCGCCTGGCGTCGGATGTCGCGATGATCAACCAGATCGCGACTTACATCATCAGCGCCGGCGGGAAGCGCATTCGTCCGAAACTGGTGCTGCTCTTTTCCAACGCGCTCGGGTTTGCAGGCAAGGAGCGGTTCGAGTTGGCGGCCACGGTGGAATTCATCCACACCGCCACACTGCTGCACGACGACGTGGTCGATGAATCGGCCTTGCGCCGCGGAAGGCAAACGGCCAACGCCTTATTCGGCAACGCGGCCAGTGTGCTGGTGGGCGACTTCGTCTATTCGCGCGCTTTTCAGATGATGGTGTCGGTCAACCGGATGCGCGTGCTGGAAGTCTTGGCCGACGCCACGAATGTGATCGCCGAAGGCGAGGTTCTGCAGTTGATGAACATGCACAACGCCGACATTTCGGTCGAAGACTACCTTCGCGTGATCCGCTTCAAGACGGCAAAATTGTTCGAGGCCAGCGCCCGCCTCGGCGCGATCCTGGCGGATGTCAGCCCGGCGATCGAAGAGTCCTGTGCCGCCTACGGTCGCGCACTCGGCACCTCGTTCCAGCTGGTCGATGATCTTCTGGACTATGAAGGTGCGACGGAACAGCTCGGCAAGAACGTCGGCGACGATCTGCGCGAAGGCAAACCCACGCTGCCGCTGTTGCTCGCGATGGAGCGTGGCTCGTCGGTCGAGCGCGAGTTGATCCGCCACGCGATCGAACATGGCGAAGTGGCACGCCTGCCCGACATCGTCGAAATCGTTCGCCACACCGGTGCTATCGCTGCAACGCGCGACGCAGCCCGGGCGGAAGCCGACAAGGCGGCACAGTGTCTCGGCGTGTTGGCGCCGTCGATCTTCCGCGAAGCTCTGCTAGAATTCTGCGTTCGATCAGTCGAGCGCTCTTCTTGAGTCGCACGGCGGTGGCC
>JANYFX010000707.1 GCA_025359585.1 Rhizobacter sp.
GTCGTGAAAAATCAGGCGCCGCTCTTCGCGGTGGTCGACCTGGCCGACCTGGAGACGACCAACCACGCGCCTCAAGACTGGTTCTGGAGCGGCTATGTGCCGGCCGGCCACCTGACCTACTGGAGCAGCCATGGAGGTGCCGGAAAGACCACCCTCGGCCTGCTGCTGGCGTGCTGCGCGGCCATCGGCCGGGACTGCCTCGGCAAGCCGACAAAAGAGGCGGTCGTCTGCTTCTTCAGCGCCGAAGACCCTCGTGACCTGCTGCTGCGGCGCCTCCAGCGCCTGTGCCGCGAGCTCGCGCTCGACTATGAAATCCTGCGCGAACGCCTCATCATCATCGACGCCACGGATTTCGACCCGGTACTGTTCACCGAGCGTCGCGTCGAGGGTATGCAAATCGGCACCACGACGCCGACCTATGATGCACTCGCACGCTTCGTGGACACGAAGCAGGTAGACCTCCTAATCGTCGACAACGCCTCCGACACGTTCGGCGCCGATGAAATCGACCGCGCAATGGTCCGGACGTTCTGTCGCTCGTTGGTCAGCCTCGTGAAGGCCAGAAACGGCGCGGTCGTGCTGATGGCTCATGTCGACAAGGCGACCAGCCGGGCCGGCAAGGGCCTCGTCAATTCCGAGTCCTACTCGGGCAGCACCGCCTGGCACAACAGTGCGCGCTCGCGCCTTTTCCTGCTCGAGACGGCGCCCGGCGCGCTCGAGTTGCAGCACCAGAAGTGCAACCTCGGACCGAAGCAACCTCCGCTGGCTATCGAGTGGCCGCATGACGGGATACCGCGAGTCCAATCCGTTGCCGCGGGCCCGATGCAGGGCTACCTGGACGACAACGACACCCGTGCGCTGCTGCGCCTGCTCCATGAGTTCCACGGTCGGGGCGAACACGTCGCGACGGCCACCCAGTCGCGAAGGCACGCGGTCGCGCTGATGTCCGGCGAGAAGACCTTCCCAAAGCGAAAGCCGGCCGAGGTCTTCGACCTACTGCGCGGTGCCGAACGCCGGGGCTGGATCGAACGAGAGGCCTACAAGGATTCGAACCGGAAGCCCCACGAACGATGGGTTCTGACGGTCTCCGGCGAGCAATTTGCCGAAATCCCGGCCGGATCGCGTTCGGCGCGAAGTAGCGCGCAGATCGTGCTCGAAGATGGCGCGCCGCAGAGCGAGTCCCGGCGCCGCTTTGCGCCAAGTGCGCCAAGTGCGCCAAGTGGAGTCAGAACGGCTCCAGAACCCAGCGCAGGCAGTGGTGCGCCAAGTGCGCCAACTGCGCAGCGGGGGGTATGGGGGGTAGAGCAGCGCACTTCCGGTGCGCCGGACCAGGAGCCGAAATCGTGAGGGCCGAGCCGCAACTCGTCGTCCGAAGCTGGCCGGTCGGCGGCCGCACCTGCACGCTCACCGTGCGCGGCGCCAAGCCGTGCACGGCAATGCAGGCAACGGCCGAATGGTCTCCTGACGCGCCGACCGGCTTCACGCCGGCCGAGTGGACCGAGTACCGCGCCGGTCGACACCGGGCCTTCGCCGAGATTGCCGCCGAACTCGGCGTCACGGTCGCGGTCGTCGAGGTTTGATCATGCTGAGCGTTCTGATCGAAGGCACCCTCACCGCCGACCCGGTCGCGCGCACCGGCGCGAAAGGCCACGCCTTCACTACGGCCCAGATGCGCATTGCCGGCGAGGATGGCGAAACCGTGTGGTGCAGCGTCATCGCGTTCAGCGCCTCCGCGGCCGAATCGCTCGCCACCCTGGCCAGCGGCGACACTGTTGCGATCGCCGGCAGCGCCGCGCTGCACCACTGGCAGAAGCAGGGCGGCGAGCATCGTGTCGGCCTTCGAGTCACGGCCGCGAGGGTGATGACCGTCTACGACGCGGGGCAGCGCCGCAAGGCGGCGCGCGCCCGGAAGGTGACCCAGGGTGCGCAAGACGACCGGGAAGGTCGATGATCCCGCCCCGCCTCTGCGAAGAGGCGATTGTGGCCACAGCACGCCTGCTGAGCGCCTTGGAGGTCGCCATCGGGGATCGGCGTCTTGCGCACATCGAAGAGTGGACTTGCCGCTGTGCCGCCCTGGTCATCCCCGATTCGGCGAGCTTCGTCGTGTGGCCCGATATGACGCTGGGCTTCGTCATGTTCGCGCCAGGCACGTCGACCCACTGCGAGCGTCTGGTCGAGGCCTACCGCCCTGCCCGCGAATCGCTGGAGCTGCTGGCCCTCGACTTCTTCTACCTCTTCGACCGGTCACGACCGCAGTGAAGGACCGCATGAACCTGAGCGAACCGAGCCCCGATCTGCTGGAAGCAGCTGGCCACTCTCCTTGCGCGCTGTGCGATGTCGCTCGCGCGAACTGGGCCAGCGGCGGGTACCACCTGAGCTGCCGGGCATGCGAAATCCGCGCGGTCGCTGATGAGCCCATCGCTGCACGCCAGGCGTTCTACTCTCGCCTCGTGGCCCTGGCCGGGGCCGGCGCGCCGGCATGTGGCGATTCGCGCGGTGGGCGAGCAGCATGACGCGCTCGAAGACCTCATCGACCGCGGCCGCATCGAAGAAGCGACCAGCCAAGAGCCGGGCCGTCGCTGGAGACGCTGGCCGTGATCAAGAATCCGCCCGTGGTCTTTGCGCGTCAGGCGAACATCAACAACGGCGGTCAGCAGCAGGTGAACAATGGCGTCGCGGCTCCGGGTCTCGCACACGCGTCGAAGACCCAAGCCGCGCCGACCGAACTTTTGCAGGAGATCGGACATGGCGAAGGGATGGACACCGGAGCGGCGTGCGCGCCAGGCGGAGCCGATCAGCAGCTGGACACCATGGGAGCGCTCGACCGGCCCACGCACGGAAGACGGCAAGGCGCGCAGCT
>JANYFX010000001.1 GCA_025359585.1 Rhizobacter sp.
GACCCGAAGCCCGGCGAGTTCCAGGCGATCGCGCACGCGACGAAGGACCGCCCCGACGCGATGCAGATCCACACGATGCTGCTGCGTTCGATGCAGCAGGCGATCTACACCGGCATCAACAGCGGCCACTTCGGCCTGGCCTACGAGGCTTACACCCATTTCACGAGCCCGATCCGGCGTTACCCCGACCTGCTGGTGCACCGTGTGATCAAGGCCTTGCTCGGCGGCAAGCGTTACCACCTCGTCACCGGCGCCAGCAATCCGGCACCGAGCAACCGCAAGACGACCAAGCCGACGCGTGTGGCCACGGCCGAAGAAGAGAAATGGGAAGTCGCCGGCATTCACTGCAGCGTCAACGAGCGGCGTGCCGACGAAGCCTCGCGCGACGTGGAAGCCTGGCTGAAGTGCCGCTACATGCGCGAGCACCTCGGTGAGGAGTATGGCGGCACCGTCAGCGCGGCGACGAGCTTCGGGCTGTTCGTGCAACTCGACGGTTTGTACGTAGAAGGGCTGGTGCACATCACCGAACTTGGCGGCGAGTACTACCGCTTCGATGAAGTGCGCCAGGAACTGCGCGGCGAGCGCAGCGGCATTCGTTACGTGGTCGGCTCGCGGGTGCGGGTGCAGGTCAGCCGCGTCGACCTCGACGGCCGCAAGATCGACTTCCGCATGGTTCGAGAAAACGGCGAAGAGGCGAATCTGATCCGCGCGCGCCGCGACAAGCTGGGCGAAAAGGCGGCTGCGGCGGGCAACGATCTGGCGGCGGTGAAAGAAGCCGACCGTACCACCAAGGCGGTCACGAAGAGCAAGTCGCGCGCGGCAGCGGCCAAAGGCAAGCACCCGATCAAGTCGGCCAAGACGGCGGCGCGTTCGGCGTCGGGCAAGCCGACGAAGCGGCGCTGAACATTCAAACCAACATCAAGGAAACAGCAGAACATGACGATGCGATTCGATGGCCGCGTGGCGGTGGTGACGGGCGCCGGTGGCGGCCTGGGGCGGCAACACGCGCTGGCGCTGGCAGCGCGTGGCGCCAAGGTGGTGGTCAACGACCTGGGCGGCACGCTCGACGGCGTCGGTGCCACACCGACCGCCGCGCTCGCGGTGGTCGAAGAGATCCGCAAGGCCGGTGGCCAGGCGATCGCCAGCGGCGCTTCGGTGACCGACGCGCTGGCCGTGCAGGCGATGGTCGACGACGCGATGAAGGAATGGGGCCGCATCGACATCCTCGTCAACAACGCCGGCATCCTGCGCGACAAGAGCTTCACGAAGATGACGCTCGACGACTTCCGCCTCGTGGTCGAGGTTCACCTGATGGGCGCGGTGAATTGCAGCAAGGCGGTGTGGGACATCATGCGCGCGCAGAACTACGGCCGCATCGTGATGACGACCTCGTCGAGCGGCCTGTATGGCAACTTCGGCCAGTCGAACTACGGCGCCGCGAAGATGGCGCTCGTTGGCTTGATGCAGACGCTCTCGATCGAAGGCGCGAAGAACAACATCCACGTCAACTGCCTGGCGCCGACCGCGGCCACGCGCATGACCGAGAACCTGATGCCCGAAGCGGTGCTCAAGCTGCTGCAGCCCGAGACGGTGACGCCGGGCCTGCTCGCGCTGGTGGCAGAAGACGCGCCGACACGGGCGATCCTGTGTGCCGGTGCGGGTGCGTTCGAGCGCGCGCACATCACGCTGACCCAAGGCGTGTTCGTCGGCTTGCCCGCCGATGCGGCCGAGCAGGTCGCGCTGCAGTTCGAGGCGCTGTCGGACCGCGAAGGCGAAACGGTGCCGGGGAGCGGCAATGCACAAGGCACCATCGAAGTCGGCAAGGCGATGCGCGCGCTCGGTTGAGCCAGGGCTCAAACCTGACGGCGGTGCATTTCTTCGATCAGGTCGCCGGCGCGCATCGGGCCGCTTGCATGCGGGTGGGCGGCGGCACCGTGTTCGGCCACGGCCTGAATGGCCACCGGGAATGCGCTGACCGAACCGCTCTGTGCCCACAGGCCACCGAGCCAGCCTGCCAGCACGTCGCCGGTACCGGCAGTCGCCAGTGAGGCGTTGCCGGTCGCGTTGATGCGCGGGGTTTGACCCGGCGCGGCGACGATGCTGCCCGAGCCTTTGAGCACGACGACGCAGCGGAAACGGTCGGCCAATGCGTGGGCTGCCAACAAACGATCCGCCTGCACGTCGGCGGTTGTGCAGGCGAGCAGCCGTGCCGCTTCGAGCGGGTGCGGCGTGAGCACGGTGCCGGCCCGACGGCCAGCGCGCGCCAGCAGCAATGCTGCCAATGACGGATCGGTGGCGAGCGCGTTGAGCGCATCGGCGTCGAGTACGAGCCGCGCGGCCGCGCTCAGCAATCGAGGCAGTGGTGCACGCACGGCGTCTGCGCCGCCGCAACCGCAGACGACGGTCGTTTGTGCGAGCGTGGTGGCATGGCCTTCCGACCAGCGATGCCGGAACATCAGCTCCGGTCGAAGCGGGTCCAGACTCATTTCGGGCCGACCGCTGCCGAGCATCTCGACGAACACTCTTCCTGCCCCTGCCGCCTGCGCGGCGCGGGCCGCGAGCAAGGCGGCGCCTGTCATGCCGGGCGCACCACCGACCACGGCGACATCGCCGAAGCTGCCTTTGTGCTGCGCGTGTCGGCGAGCGGTGATTGACGCTCGACCCGCCTCGCTGGCCGAGAGCCAGGCCTCGGGATCGTCAGCGCCCGAGTCCACCCTGAGTGCATCGAACCAGACCGTGCCGGCATGGTCGCGGCCTGCCCCCGTGAAGAGGCCAGGCTTGAGCGTCAGCAGCGACAGCGTGTGGGTTGCGATCACGCAGTCTTCGCCGAGCGGCTGGCCGGTGCCGGCCTGCAGGCCCGAAGGTATATCGACCGCGAGGACAGGGCAGGCAAGGGCGTTGAGCTGCCGGATCGATTCTGCGATGGCGCCTTGCGGCGGGCGCGTGGCGCCGATGCCGAGCAGGGCGTCGATGGCGATGTCTTGCGGGCCGAGCGTTGCAATGAATGCGGCGACTGCGTCTTGCGGGACGATCCTCACACCCGCCGCGTTCGCGCGGGCGAGTGCTTCATGTGCGTCGTCGGGCAGTGTGGCCGCATCGCCCAGCAGCGTGACCACAACTTGCCGGCCCGATGGGCAGAGCAACCCCGCTGCTTCGAGCCCGTCGCCGCCGTTGTTGCCGGGGCCTGCCGCCACCCAGATGTGCTGCGCGTGCGGTGCGACAGCCAGTGCGAGACGTGCCACCGCCTCGCCGGCACGCGCCATCAGCGCGTGCGGCGGCAAGCCGGCCCGCTCGCGGACTTCGATGCGCTGCGTGTGCGCCGCGTCGAACAGCGGCCATTCGGCCTGCGAAGGCAGAACGCGTTGCACGCTCATGCCTTCAAACGCCCGACACCCAAACCTTCGGTGTCGATCGCCGGCGCTCGGCCTGCCACCGCATCGGCGAGCAAGCGCGCCGAGCCACAGGCGAGTGCCCAGCCGCTGGAGCCGTGGCCCAGGTTGAGCCAGACGCCGTCAATGCCGCTCTGCCCGAGCACCGGCGGGCCGTCGGGCAGCATCGGGCGCGCGCCCTTCCAGCGCTGCTCGTGGCTCAGCCTTGCGACACCGGGGAACCAGTCGTGCAGCACCTTGTACAAAGTGGCCAGTGCCGCCTTGTTGTGCTGCCGCAGCGAGCCCCCGATCTCGGCGCTGCCGGCCACGCGCACGCGCGAACCGAGGCGGCTGATGGCGACCTTGAAACGCTCGTCCATCAGAGCCGACCGCGGGCCTTGCTCGGGGTGGGTTTCGTGGTGACGCAGCGGTGCCGTCACCGAGTAACCGTGCACCGCCTGCAGTGGCAGGTTCAAGCCGAGCGGGCGCAGCAGCGGCGAAGCGCCGAGCGCCGCGCACACGACGATCGCGTCGAAGCGCTCGGTGTCGGGCGCATGGGCCAGTGGCAGCGTGTCGCCGCCCGCGCGATCGTCTTCGCCGTGAACGACGAAGCGCGAGGGTTCCGGCGAAACGTTGGTGTGCACGAGCGCCGGCTCCGGCCCGGGAACGATCCTGCCCACCTGGGTGTTGAACCTGAACGACACACCGAGGTGCTGCGCTTCGGCGCGCAGCAGGTAGGCGAATTGCCGGCAGTTGCCCACTTCGTCGTCGGGCAGGTGGATGCCGGCGTGCAAGGGCATGTCGAGGTTCAGGCCCGGCTCGACGCGCAGGCATTGTGTCGTCGAGCGTTTCGAAGCGGGTGTGCAACTCTTTCAACGAGGCGAGCCCCGGCTGCACCATCTTCAGATCCGTGGCGTTGCGCAGCAGCACGAGATAACCCTCGCCGCGCTCGTAGTCGAGCTTCATGTCGCGCGTGAGCTCGTGCAGGCGATCGCGGCTGAACCCGGCCAGGCGCTGCATGCGCAGGCGGTTGGCCTGGTAGGTGCGTGTGCTGCAGGCACGCCACCATTTCCACAGCCATGCGATGGTGCCGGGGTTCAGGGTCGGGTGCAGCCGCACCGGGCGGTGCTGGCTGAACAGGTTGCGCAGGACCTTGGCGGGCATGCCGGGCGCGGCCCACGGGGTGACGTAACCCGGTGCGATCACGCCCGCGTTCGCGAAGCTGGTTTCTGCGGCCACGGTGCCGCAGCGATCGAACACCGTGACTTCGTGGCCGTCGCGGCCAAGCTCGTAGGCCGTGGTCACGCCGATGATGCCGGCGCCGATGACTGCGATGCGCATGGCGCTTCAGTTGCGCTCTGGGGCGAGCGCTGCTTCGATCGCCAGCGACACGTCGAGCACGACATCGTCTTGCAAGGCGCTGCTCCAGACCATCAGGCCGACCGGCATTTCACCGGGCGCCTGGCAGGGCAGGGACAGTGCACAGCCGTCGAGCAAGTTCACGACCGACGGGTTGCGCAGCAGCAGCGCGTTGGTCGCGAAGAAGGCGCGGTCGTCGGCCAGCAGCGGCGCGATGGGTGGTGCGACGCAGGGCACGGTCGGGCTCAGCATCGCGTCGAAGCCGCGCATCGCGAGCTGCATGCGGCCGATCCAGTCGCGGCGAGCGTTCAACAGGTCGATGTAGTCGGCGGCACTCATCGATTCGCCGCGCCGAATGCGCAGTGCAACGCGCGGGTCGTACTGCGACTCATGGGCGGCGAGCAGCTTGCGGTGCCAGGCCCAGCTTTCGGCGGCTGAAAAACCGCCGCTGGCGTTGATGCCCGGCACGTCGGCCAGCAGGGCCAGCGCGATCTCTTCGAGATGGGCACCGGCCGCGCGCAACGCCGCGATGGTTCGGGTGAAGGCACTCGCCACCGTCGCGTCGAGCGCGTCGAGCATCGTGTGGGTCGGAATCGCCAGACGCAAGGCGCTGAGTGGCCGGGACGCGAGCGCCACCGAGCGGTCCGCGAGCACCTCGTGCAGCAGCACCGCGTCGCGTACCGAGCGTGTGATGGCGCAGGCTGTGTCGAGCGTGGTCGAGAGCGGCACCGCGCCTTCCGTCGGCGTCAGTCGGGCGGTGTTCTTGAAGCCGACCAGACCTTGCAGCGCGGCGGGAATTCGGATCGAGCCCCCGGTGTCGGAGCCGAGCGCGGCCCACGCTGCGCCGCCGGCCACCGACACGCCGCCGCCGGAAGTGGAGCCGCCGGGTATGCGCGCCTGGGCATCGAGCGAAGCGGTTGCCACGTTGGCCGGCGTGCCGTGGTGCGGGTTGATGCCGACGCCGGAAAAGGCGAACTCCGACATGTTGGTGCGCCCCAGAAACGCGGCACCCGCGCGGCGCAAGCGGGCCACGGCTGCGCAGTCGGCCGTCGCTGCCGGTTGTGCGGCCAGGACCTTCGAGCCGGCCGCGGTGACTTCGCCTTGCACGTCGAACAAGTCCTTGACCGTGACCGCGAGCCCGGCGAGCGGCGGCAGGGGCCCGCCGGCAGCACGCAGCGAATCCACGGCCGCCGCAGTGGCAGCTGCCGCAGCGTAGCGGGTGCCGATGAAGGCGTGTTGCATCGCGGGCGCTTTCGCGGCCGCCACGGAGGCCGCCATCGCGGCGCCAGCGCTCAGGCCGCCGTGCTCGATCAGGGTCCGTGTGCCGGTCAGGTCTGGGCTCATGGTGAGTGCTATAATCGAGCGGCTTGACTGGGTGCATCGCACCCGGACGAGTTACTCGCGAACCGGCTATTTGAAGGTGTCGCTGCTGTTGATAACCGATGGCAGCGATTCAGGCCGGATTCTAGAACCAACCTTTGGAGTCTCTATGACAGTCACCATGCGTGAAATGCTGGAAGCCGGTGTGCACTTCGGTCACCAAACCCGCTTCTGGAACCCCAAGATGGCCCCGTACATCTACGGCCACCGCAACAAGATCCACATCATCAACCTCGAGAAGACGCAGCCGCTCTTCAACGACGCGATGAAGTTCGTGCGCACGCTGGCCGCGCGCCGCGGCACGATCCTGATGATCGGCACCAAGCGCCAGGCGCGCGAAGTGATCGCGATGGAGGCACGCCGCGCCGGCATGCCTTTCGTCGACCAGCGCTGGCTCGGCGGCATGATGACCAACTTCAAGACCGTCAAGGGCTCGCTGAAGCGCCTGAAGGACATGAAGGCGCAGATCGAAGCCGGCACCGAAATCCGCATCAAGAAAGAAGCGCTGATGTTCGAGCGCGAACTGGCCAAGCTCGAAAAAGACATCGGCGGCATTCAGGACATGAACGCCTTGCCCGACGCGATGTTCGTGATCGACGTGGGTTACCACAAGATCGCGATCCTCGAAGCCAAGAAGCTCGGCATTCCGATCATCGGCATCGTCGACTCGAACCACTCGCCCGAAGGCATCGACTACGTGATCCCTGGCAACGACGACTCGTCGAAGGCCGTGGCGCTGTACGCGAAGGCCGTGGCCGACGCCGTGCTCGAAGGCAAGGCCAACGCCACGAACGAAGTGGTGCAGGCCGTGGCCGCCGAGGGCGACGAATTCGTCGAAGTCAACGAAGCTGCTTGATCGCTCCGCCCCGGTCGGCTGAAACGCTGGCGCGCGGGCGCACAAGAAAGGGGCTGAGAAGCCCCTTTTTTTCCAAAGACACACTGAACTTCGAGCCGCCGCGCGTGTGGCGGCATCGAGCCCAACGGAGAAAATCGAAATGGCTGCAATCACTGCAAGCATGGTCGGCGAACTGCGCGCCAAGACCGACGCCCCGATGATGGAATGCAAGAAGGCGCTGACCGAGGCCGAAGGTGACATGGAGCGCGCCGAAGAGCTGCTGCGCGTCAAGCTCGGCAGCAAGGCCAGCAAGGCCGCTTCGCGCATCACCGCCGAAGGTGTGGTCGTCTCGGCCGTGGTCGGCAATGCCGGCGCCCTGGTTGAAGTCAACTGCGAAACCGACTTCACCTCGAAGAACGACATGTTCCTGGCGCTCGCCGCGGCCTGCGCGCGGCTCGTTGCCGAGCACAACCCGGCCGATGTGGCTGCGCTGTCGGCGCTGCCGTACACGCAAGACGGTTACGGCCCGACGCTGGAAGACGTGCGCAAGGGCCTGATCGGCACGATCGGCGAGAACATGTCGATCCGCCGCTTCAAGCGCTACGAAGGCGCCAAGCTCGCGAGCTACCTGCACGGCACGCGCATCGGCGTGATGGTCGAGTACGTGGGTGACGAAGTCGCCGCCAAGGACGTGGCGATGCACGTGGCGGCGATGAAGCCGGTGGCCTTGTCGTCGGCCGATGTGCCGGCCAAGCTGATCGAGACCGAGCGCAAGATCGCGACCGAGAAGGCTGCCGAAGACGCCGAGAAGGCCAAGGCCGAAGGCAAGACCCCGCAATCGGCCGAAATCGTCACCAAGCGTGTCGAAGGCTCGGTGCAGAAGTACTTGAAGGAAGTGAGCCTGTTCAATCAGGCCTTCGTGAAGAACGACAAGCAGACCGTCGAGCAGATGCTGAAAGAACGCGCCACCCAGGTGAAGGGCTTCACCTTGTACGTGGTGGGCGAGGGCATCGAGAAGAAGGTCGACGACTTCGCGGCTGAAGTGGCGGCTCAGGTGGCGGCTGCAAAGAAGGACTAGGTAGGGGGTCGGGACCGCGAGGACGCCACGGGTTCCGATTTAGACTCTGCCGCGCGCCACAAGCGCCCCACATGCACAGAACCCTGGAGTCCGACCCATGGCCGCCTACAAGCGCATCCTGCTGAAACTTTCCGGTGAAGCCCTGATGGGCGACGATGCCTACGGCATCAACCGGGCCACGATCGTGCGCATGGTGCGCGAGGTGCAGGAAGTGACCCAGCTCGGCTGCGAGGTGGCCGTGGTGATCGGCGGCGGCAACATCTTTCGCGGCGTGGCCGGCGGCTCGGTCGGCATGGACCGCGCGACCGCCGACTACATGGGCATGCTCGCCACGGTGATGAACGCGCTGGCGCTGGCCGACACGATGCGGCAAGAGGGCATGACGGCGCGTGTGATGTCGGCCATCAACATCGAGCAGGTCGTCGAGCCTTACATCCGGCCGAAAGCGCTGCAGTACCTCGAAGAAGGCAAGGTCGTGATCTTCGCCGCCGGCACCGGCAACCCGTTCTTCACGACCGACACGGCCGCGGCCTTGCGCGGCGCCGAGATCGGCGCGCAGATCGTGCTCAAGGCGACCAAGGTCGATGGTGTCTACACCGCCGACCCGAAAAAAGACCCGGGCGCAACGCGTTATTCCAAGGTCTCGTTCGACGAGGCCATCACCAAGAATCTGCAGGTGCTGGACGCCACCGCCTTCGCGCTGTGCCGCGACCAGAAGTTGCCCATTCGTGTGTTCAGCATCTTCAAACCCGGCGCCCTCAAGCGTGTGGTGCTGGGTGAAGACGAGGGCACGCTGGTTCACGTTTGAAAGAGTGCAGTCATGAGCATTGCTGAAATCAAGAAGACCGCTGAAGCCAAGATGGTTCGTTCCATCGAAGCCTTCAAGAACGAGTTGCACAAGATCCGCACCGGCCGCGCCCACCCGGGCATCCTCGACCAGGTGCAGATCGACTACTACGGCTCGATGGTGCCAATCAGCCAGGTCGCCAACGTGACGCTGCTGGACGCACGCACGATCAGTGTGCAACCCTGGGAAAAGGGCATGGGCGCCAAGATCGAAAAAGCGATCCGCGAGTCCGATCTGGGGCTGAACCCGGCCACGCAGGGCGACCTGATCCGCGTGCCGATGCCGGCGCTGACCGAAGAGCGCCGCCGCGAATTGACGAAGGTCGTGCGCAACACCGGTGAAGACTCCAAGGTGGCGGTGCGCAACCTGCGCCGCGATGCCAACGAGCACGCCAAGCGCCTGCTCAAGGACAAGGAAATCTCCGAAGACGAAGAGCGCCGCTCGCTCGACGAGTTGCAGAAGCTGACCGACCGCTACATCGCCGAGATCGACCGTCTGATCGTGGGCAAAGAAGCCGAGATCATGGCCGTTTGAGGCAGCTTCGGGTGACTGACCTCTCCGCTTCGACCGGGCCGGTGCCGCGCCATGTGGCCATCGTGATGGATGGCAACGGCCGCTGGGCCAAGAAGCGTTTCATGCCGCGTTTTTTCGGCCACAAGCAGGGTGTCGACGCGCTGGTGCGCACGGTGCTGTCGTGCGCCGACCGCGGCATCGAGTACCTCACGGTGTTCGCGTTCTCTTCCGAGAACTGGAAACGCCCGACCGAAGAAGTGTCGGGCCTGATGGGGCTGGTGCTGGTGGCGGTGGCCAAGTACCTGGGCAAGCTCGCCAGCCACGGTGTGCGCATCCGCATCGTCGGTGACCGCAGCCAGGTGTCCGACAAGCTGCGCCAGGCCTGGGAGCAGGCCGAGAGCAGCACCGCGCACAACACCCGCATCACCTTGTCGGTGGCGTTCAACTACGGCGGCCGCTGGGACATCGTGCAGGCGTGTCGCCAGGCCATGCTCGCCGGCGTGGCGCCAGACGAACTCGACGAAGCCGTGCTCAACCGCTACATGGCGCTGAGCCACGCGCCCGACCCCGACCTGTTCATTCGCACCGGTGGTGAAGTGCGCATCAGCAACTTCCTGCTGTGGCAGGCGGCGTACGCCGAGTTGGTGTTCAGCGACTGCCTGTGGCCAGAATTCGGCGACGACGAACTCGACGCCGCGCTGGCCGAATACGCCCGCCGCGACCGCCGCTTCGGCGCGGTCGACAGCCACGCGAACGCGGCCAACGGCGCCGATGCAGGCGCCACCGCGCTGGGCGGAGGCTGAATGCTCAAGCAGCGTGTCATCACCGCGCTGGTCTTGATGGCGTTCTTGCTGCCGGCGCTGTTCGCCGCCGCAGCGTGGCCATTCGCGGTATTGTCCTTGTTGCTGATGGGTGCGGCCGGTTGGGAGTGGGGTCGGCTCAATGGCGCGGGGGCGGCTTCGGTGCCGATGGGCCTGTTGCTCGCCGCCCTGTGCGCTCTGGCGCTGTGGGCCGGCTGGGCCGCGGCGCCGCCGGCGCTGGTCTGGTGGGCCGCCACCATCGTCTGGGTGCTGGGTGGCGCGTTCGTGCTGCGCGGTGGCCCGGCGGCCTGGCCGCTGATTCCTGCCGCTGTACGGTGGGCCGTGGGCCTGGCGCTGCTGTGGACCGCGTGGCTCGCGCTGGCGCACGCCAAGGCCATCGGCATCAACTTCATTCTTTCCGTGTTCTGCCTGGTCTGGGCCGCCGACATCGCGGCCTACTTCGGCGGGCGCGCTTTCGGCAAACGCAAACTCGCGCTCGCGATCAGCCCCGGCAAGAGCTGGGAAGGCGTCTGGAGCGGCATGCTGGGCGCGCTCGTTCTGGCCGCGCTCTGGCTGCTGGCCGACGCCTCGTGGGCGATGGATTCGCCCAGCCTTTACACCCGCGTATCGGCGCGCTTCGGTTTTCTGGGGCTCGCGCTCGTGGTCGTGTTCCTCGCCGCCATGAGCGTGGTTGGTGACTTGTTCGAGTCGCTCGTCAAGCGCAGCGCCGGCGCCAAGGACAGCAGCGGTTTGCTGCCGGGGCATGGCGGCGTGCTCGATCGTGTCGATGCGCTGCTGCCCGCGTTCCCGCTCGCCCTGGCCTGGGTCTCTTTGACATGACAAGCTTGCCTCCGCCCACACGCCAGCGTGTGTGCATTCTCGGCGCCACCGGCTCGGTCGGCACCAGCACGCTCGACGTGATCGGCCGTCACCCCGAGCGTTTCGAAGTGTTCGCGCTGACGGCACACAGCCGCGTCGAAGAGCTGTTCCAGCAGTGCCTCAAATGGAAGCCGCACTTCGCGGCGCTGCCCGACGCGGCGCAGGCGCGCGACCTGCGCAGCCGCTTGCAGGCGCAGGGTGTCGCGACCGAGGTGCTGGCCGGCCCGGCCGCATTGTGCGAACTCGCCGCGCACCCGGAAGTCGACTCGGTGATGGCGGCCATCGTCGGCGCTGCGGGCCTGCCACCGTGCCTTGCGGCCGCCCACGCCGGCAAACGTTTGTTGCTCGCCAACAAGGAAGCGCTGGTCGTCGGCGGTGGACTCTTCATGCAGGCGGTAAAGCGCGGGGGTGCCACGCTGCTGCCGATCGACAGCGAACACTCGGCGATCTTTCAATGCCTGCCCGAAGACCGCAGCGCCTGGGCTTCTCGCATCGACCACATCCTGCTCACCGCATCGGGTGGGCCGTTTCGCACCCGCGACGTGGCCACGCTCAAAGACGTGACGCCCGACCAGGCCTGCGCGCACCCGAACTGGGTGATGGGCCGCAAGATTTCGGTCGACTCCGCGACCATGATGAACAAGGCGCTCGAAGTGATCGAAGCGCGCTGGTTGTTCGACCTCACGCCCGAGCGGATCCGCGTCGTGGTCCACCCGCAGAGCATCATTCACTCGATGGTCGTGTGCCGCGACAACTCGGTGCTGGCGCAACTCGGCACGCCCGACATGCGCGTGCCGATCGCCTACGGCCTGTCGTTCCCGCAGCGCATCGAATCGGGTGCCGGCCAGCTCGATTTCGGCAGAATGGCATCGCTGAGCTTCGAGCCGCCAGACCATGCCCGTTGCCCCGGCCTGGCGCTCGCCTGGGAAACCTTACGCGGGCCCGAAGGCAGCACGACGATCCTGAACGCGGCCAATGAAGTGGCGGTCGCGGCCTTTCTCGCGGGAACCATTCGCTTCGATCAGATTCACAGCGTCAACGCTCGAATGCTCGAGCGTGTTTCCGCGCAAGCCGGTGCCTGCGATTCGATCGAGGCGCTGCTCGAACTCGACGCGCAAACACGCACCGAGGCGCTGCAGTTCGTGAAGGGCCTGTCGGCATGATCATCACCGTATTGGCTTTCATCTTCACGCTCGGCGTGTTGATCGTGATCCACGAGTACGGCCACTACCGTGTCGCTGTGGCCTGTGGCGTGAAGGTGCTGCGCTTCTCGGTCGGTTTCGGCCGCGTGATCCTGCGCCGCCAGGCCACGCCCGACAGCACCGAGTTCGTGTTGTGTGCCTTGCCGCTGGGCGGCTACGTCAAGATGCTCGACGAGCGCGAGGGCCCGGTGGCACCGGCCGAACTCGAGCGCAGCTTCAACCGCAAGGCCTTGTGGCAACGCACCGCGATCGTCGCCGCCGGGCCGGCCGCGAACCTGCTGCTGGCGGTGCTGCTCTACGCCGCAGCGCACTGGATCGGCATCGACGAGCCCAAGGCCGTGCTCGGCCCGCCTGCCAGCGCCAGCCTCGCAGAACGCGCCGGCTTGAAAGCGGGCGATTGGGTGCGCGCCTATTCGACCGACGGCACCGAATGGCAAGACCTGCGTTCGATGACCGACCTGCGCTGGGAATTGACCCAGGCCGTGATGCACGGCGAGCGCCTGCAACTCATGGTGAGCGACCGCGACGGCCGCGCGCAGCGGCGCACCACGCTCGAACTCGACACGCTCGGCGCGAGCGAAGTCGATGCCAAGCTGATGCAGCGCATCGGCATCGGCAGCGTCTTCAGCGAGCCGGTGCTGGGCAAGGTCACCGATGCCAGCCCAGCGGCGAAAGCCGGGCTGCGCGCGGGTGACCGCGTGCTCGGCATCGATGGCAATGCTGTCGGCGACGCCTCGCGTGTGCGCGACCTCATTCGTGCGAGCGGCAGCACCGGCCTGCCACGTACGATGCAGTGGCGTGTCGAGCGCGCTGGTCAGGTGCTCGAACTCGCGGTGACGCCGACGGTGGTGACCGAAGCCGGCGAGCGCTTCGGCCGCATCGGCGTCTACCCGGGCCAGCCGCCCGAGATGGTGACGGTGCAGTACGGCGTGATAGACGGCTTCTCGCGCGCGTTCACGCAGACCTGGCAGATGTCGGCGCTGACGCTGAAGATGCTCGGCAAGATGCTCATCGGGCAAGCCTCGCTGAAGAACCTCAGCGGGCCGCTGACCATCGCCGACTACGCCGGCCAATCGGTGCGCCTCGGCCTGGCCTACTACCTCGGCTTTCTCGCCATCGTGAGCGTGAGTCTGGGCGTGCTCAACCTGCTGCCGCTGCCGGTGCTCGACGGTGGGCACCTGATGTATTATCTTTTCGAGGGTGTGACAGGGCGGCCTGTCTCCGACCTGTGGCTCGACAGGCTGCAGCGTGGCGGAGTGGCCATCATGCTCATGATGATGTCCCTGGCTCTCTACAACGACGTGGCCCGCCTCCTGGGCCTGCAATGACCGACCGCATGCGATCCACTTCCCGCTCGACCTCCCTTCGCCCCACTGTTCTTTGCATCGCGTTGGCCGCTGCGCTCCAGGCCGGATCGGCCTGGGCGCTCGAACCCTTCGTGCTGAAAGACATCCGCGTCGAGGGCTTGCAGCGCAGTGATGCCGGCACGGTGTTCGCCTCATTGCCGTTCCGCATCGGCGACACCTACACCGACGACAAGGGCGCGGCCGCCTTGCGCGCGCTGTTCGCCACCGGCCTTTACAAAGACGTGCGCATCGATGTCGACGGCGGCGTGGTGGTCGTCATCGTCGAAGAGCGGCCGGTGATCGCCGCGATCGAGTTCGTCGGCCTGAAAGAGTTCGACAAGGAAGCGCTGACCAAGTCGCTGAAAGACTTCGGCATCGGCGAAGGCCAGCCGTTCGACAAGGCCCTGGCCGACCGCGCCGAACAGGAACTCAAGCGCCAGTACCTCACGCGCAGCCTCTATGGCGCCGAGGTCGTGACCACGGTCTCGCCCCAGGAACGCAACCGCGTGAACCTGAGCTTCACGGTCACCGAAGGCTCGGCGTCGAAGATCAGCGAGATTCGCATCAATGGCAACAAGGCTTTCTCCGAAGGCACGCTCAAGGACTTGTTCGACCTGAACGACGGCGGCTGGCTCAACTTTTACACCAAGGCCGATCGTTACTCGCGCGCCAAGCTAGACGCCGACCTCGAGACCTTGCGCGCTTACTACCTAGACCGCGGGTACCTCGAGTTCAACATCGAGTCGACGCAGATCGCGATCTCGCCCGACAAGCAGGACATCACCGCCACGATCAACGTCAAGGAGGGCCAGCCCTACACGGTCACGGCCGTCAAGCTCGAAGGCGAATACCTCGGCAAGGAAGAAGACTTCAAGACTCTTGTCGCGATCAAACCGGGCCAGCCTTACCGCGCCGAGTCGGTGACACAGACCACGCGCGCGATGATCGACCGCTTCGGCACCTTCGGTTATGCCTTCGCCAAGGTCGAGGCCCGGCCCGACATCGACCGCGAGCGTGGCCAGGTCGTGCTCACCATCGTCTCCGAGCCGCAGCGACGCGTTTATGTGCGGCGCATCAACGTGTCGGGCAACACCCGCACGCGCGACGAAGTGGTGCGGCGCGAGTTCCGGCAATTCGAATCGTCGTGGTACGACGGGCGCAAGATCAAGCTGTCACGCGACCGCGTCGACCGGCTCGGTTATTTCAGCGAAGTGACGGTCGACAGCAACGAAGTGCCGGGCACGCAAGACCAGGTCGACCTGACCATCGCCGTCAAGGAAAAACAGACCGGCAACCTGCTGCTCGGCGCCGGTTTTTCGTCGGCCGAAAAACTCTCGCTGAACGCCTCGATCAAGCAGGACAACGTGTTCGGCTCGGGCAACTACCTCGGCATCGAGCTCAACACCAGCCGCTACAGCCGCACGCTGGTGCTCAGCACGGTCGACCCGTACTTCACGATCGACGGAATCTCGCGCGCGATCGACATCGCCTACCGCACGCAACGCCCGCTCAACAGCCAGGGCGAAGAATACAAACTGGTCACGCCGAGCGCCACGGTTCGTTTCGGCGTGCCCTTCAGCGAGTACGACACGGTGTTCTTCGGCATCGGCGTCGAGCGCACCGAGATCAAGGGCACGGGGCTGCCGAACAACTACTTTCTCTACACCGAACAGTTCGGCACGGTCAGCAACTCGGTGCCGGTCACGATCGGCTGGGCCCGCGACAGCCGCGACAGCGCGCTGGTGCCCAACGACGGTCGCCTGATGCGCTTCAACCTCGACTGGGGCATCGCCGGCGACACCCGCTACCTGCGCACCAACACGCAGTTCCAGCAGTACTTTCCGCTCTCGAAGAAGTACACCTTCGGCATCAACGCCGAGATCGGCTGGGGCAAGGGGCTGGGCGACCGGCCGTACCCGATCTTCAAGAACTTCTACGGCGGTGGCCTGGGCGGCGGCACGGTGCGTGGCTTTGAGCAGAACTCGCTCGGCCCGGTCGACGTGACCGGCGCTTTCATCGGCGGCAACCGGCGCGTGAACATCAACGCCGAGCTGTACCTGCCGGTGCCGGGCACGGGCAACGACCGCACCTTGCGCCTGTTCACTTACTTCGACGCCGGCAACGTCTGGGGCGAGTTCGAAAAGATCCGCTTCGGTGACCTGCGCTCGTCGGCCGGTGTGGGCCTGAGCTGGGTCTCGCCGGTGGGCCCGCTGAAGATCAGCTACGGCGCGCCGATCAACAAGCGGCCAGAAGATAGAATCCAGCGTCTTCAATTCCAGATCGGGACTTCGTTCTAATGAAAAGCTCCACGCCAAAGTCGAGTCTGCTGAAGTCGGTTGTGGGTGCAGCCTTGCTGGCCGCCGCGTCGATCTCAGTGCACGCTCAGGAACTGAAGATCGGCTACGTCAACAGCGACCGCGTCTTGCGCGAGGCCACGCTGGCGAAGGCCGCGCAGGCCAAACTTGAAACCGAATTCTCGAAGCGCCAGAAGGAAGGCGACGACGCTGCCACGCGCCTGAAGGCCGCGGCCGACAAGCTCGACAAGGACGCGCCGACCCTCTCCGAAGCCGAGCGCAACCGGCGGCAGCGCGAGCTCGTCGATCAGGACCGCGAGCTGCAGCGCAAGCGCCGCGAGTTCCAGGAAGACCTGAACCAGCGCAAGAACGAAGAGCTGGCCTCGGTGGTCGAGCGTGCCAACAAGGTCATCAAGCAGATCTACGAGTCGGAAAAGTACGACCTGATCCTGCAGGAAGCGGTCTTTGCCGGCACCCGCGTCGACATCACCGACAAGGTCATCAAGGCGCTCAACGCCCAAGGCACGAAGTGACCTGAGCCGTGGCTGATATCGCTGGTGTTGCCCTCGGCGAAATCGCCCGGCAGCTCGGTGGTGAACTGATAGGCAGCGAAGCCACCGTCATCGATCGCATCGGTGCCCTCGTCGGCGCCACGCCATCGACCATCACGTTTTTCTCGAATCCGCGTTTGCGCGCGCAGCTCGATACCTCGGATGCCGGCTGCGTGATCGTCGGCCCGTCGGCGCGCGATGCCGGCGCGGCGCGGCGCGCGGTGATCGTCACCCCCGATCCCTACCTGTACTACGCCCGCCTGACGCAGTGGTGGGTGGCGCGCGGCCGGCCGGCCCTGCAGCCGGCTGTGCATGCGAGCGCGCTCGTCGATCCGACGGCGCAGGTTTCGCCTGGCGCACTGATCGGCCCGTTCGTCGTGATCGAAGCCGGCGCGCGCATTGCTGACGGCGCGCAGATCGGCGCGCACAGTGTCATCGGCGCCAACGCCAGCATCGGCGCCGGCACACGCTTCGCGCCGCGCGTGACCTTCGGCGCCGGCTGTTCGATCGGCGCGCGCGGCATCGTGCACAGCGGCGCGGTGATCGGCGCCGACGGTTTCGGCTTCGCCCCCACCGAAGGCCGCTGGGAAAAGATCGAACAGCTCGGCGCGGTGCGCATCGGCGACGACGTGGAGATCGGTGCCAACACCTGCATCGACCGCGGTGCGCTCGACGACACGGTGATCGAAGACGGCGTCAAGCTCGACAACCAGATCCAGATCGGCCACAACGTGCGCATCGGTGCGCATTCGGCGCTGGCGGGCTGCGTGGGCGTGGCCGGCAGCGCGGTGATCGGCAAGCACTGCACCGTCGGTGGCGCCGGCATGGTGATCGGCCACCTCGAGCTGGCCGACCACGTGCACATCTCGGCCGGCTCGATGGTGATGCGCTCGATCCGCAAGCCAGGCGTGTACACCGGCGTGTTTCCCATCGACGAGAATGCGTCCTGGGAAAAGAATGCGGCGACACTGCGTCAACTGCATTCCTTGCGCGACCGCCTGCGCGTGCTGGAAAAAAGCCTGCCACAAGACAAGATCAACGATCCGAAGACAGCATGACGATGGACATCCACGAAATCCTGAAGCGCTTGCCGCATCGCTACCCGTTCCTGCTGGTCGACCGCGTGCTCGAGCTCGAAAAGGGCAAGCGCATCAAGGCGCTGAAGAACGTGACGATGAACGAGCCGTACTTCGTCGGCCACTTTCCGCACCGCCCGGTGATGCCCGGCGTGATGATCCTCGAAGCGCTGGCGCAGGCGGCGGCGATTCTGGCGTTCGACAACATGGGTGTGTTCCCTGACGACAAGACCGTGTTCTATTTCGCCGGCATCGATGGCGCGCGCTTCAAGCGCCCGGTCGAGCCCGGTGACCAGCTGATGCTCAACGTCACGCTCGACCGCATCAAGGCCAGCATCGTCAAGTTCACCGCACAGGCCACGGTCGATGGTGCCGTGGCGGCCGAGGCCGAGCTGCTGTGCACGATGCGCCGGATCCCCTGAGCCCCGGCTGAACACGGAATGGCCCACATCCATCCCACGGCGATCGTCGAAGCCGGCGCCGAGCTCGACGCGTCGGTCACCGTCGGCGCCTACAGCATCGTGCGCGAGCACGTGCGCGTGGGGCCCGGCACCACGATCGGCCCGCACTGCGTGATCGAGGGCCGCACCACGATCGGCAGCGACAACCGCATCTTCCAGTTCTGCTCGATCGGCGCCGCGCCCCAAGACAAGAAGTACGCCGGCGAGCAGACCGAACTGCAGATCGGCGACCGCAACACGATCCGCGAGTTCTGCACCTTCAACCTTGGCACCGCGCAAGACTCGGCGGTGACGCGGCTGGGCGACGATAACTGGGTCATGGCCTATGTGCACCTCGCGCACGACGTGCAGGTCGGCAACCACACCACGCTGGCGAACAACGCCACGCTGGCCGGCCATGTGCACATCGGCGACTGGGTCACGGTGGGCGGCCTGTCGGGCGTGCACCAGTTCGTGAAGATCGGCGCCCATGCCTTCGTCGGTTTTTCCAGCGCCGTGACGCAGGACGTGCCACCCTACATGATGGTCGATGGCAACCCGCTGGCGGTGCGCGGCTTCAACGTCGAAGGCCT